>JAAYXG010000274.1 GCA_012516015.1 Lysobacteraceae bacterium
ATCACCTTCACGGGCCGTCCCGGGAACTGCTTCGCGACGGCGACCACGATGCGAAGATCGTCGCCGAAGTTGCGACGGCCGAAGTTGCCGCCGACGAGCTGCTGATGCAGATGCACCTTTTCGAACGGGAGCCCCGCTTCCTCCGCGGCGACGATGAACGATTGCGCGGAGATCGAGCCCGAGTGCCACACCTCTAGACGATCGCCCGTGAACAGCGCCATTCCGTTGAGCGGTTCGAGCGGTGCTTGATCGGCGTACGGCGTCTCGTAGATTGCCTCGATCGTCGTGGCCGCCGACTCGAGGGCCGCGAGCGCATCGCCTTCGTTCTTCAACACCGTCTCGCCTTCGCGTTCGAGCTCGGCGCGCACGGCGGCCGCGAGCTGCTCGGTCGTTTTCCACTTCGCGCCGTCGCCGTCCTCCCATTCGAGCGGCAGGGCAGCGAGCGCTTGGCGCGCTTGCCAGTAGTGTTCCGCGACGACGACGATCGCGCTTTGCGCCAAGCTTTCGTCGCCCTGGAGCGGCGTCTTGAGGCGCGCGCGCGGCTCGGACGGATCGATCACCGCGACGCCGATGACGCCCGGCATCCGCCGAATCGCCTCGAAGTCATAGCGCTTGAGCTTGCCGCCGTGCACGGGGGATTGCATGAGCGCGCCGTAGATCATGCCGGGCGCTTTCGCGTCGATGCCGTAGACGCCGCTGCCGTTCACGATTTGTCTATCGACGACCTTGCTCACGGACTTGCCGGCAAGCAGATCCAAGCGCTTGGGCGGTGTCACCGTCGGTGGCTTCTCCAGCTCGACGCGTGCCGCATCGGCGGCGACTTCGCCGTAGCGAAGCGTGCGATTCGTACGCGCATGCCGCAGCGTGCTGTTCGTCGCCTCGATCTCGGCGGCAGGAACGTTCAATCGCTTCGCCGCCGCGACTTTGAGCATCTCGCGCGCGGTCGCGCCGATTTCCTGCAGCAGCGCGACGAGCTTGGGATCCGTCGAGCGGCCGCCGAACGAGAACACCTTGCTGCCGTCGAGCGCACCATAGACGCCGCTCTCGCGCGCATCGCGATTGAGCGGAATGCATTCGACGCGCGTCTTGCTCCAGTCGCAGCGCAGCTCCTCGGCCATGAGCAGCGCCGCGAGCGTCATCGCGCCGTTGCCTGTTTCGGGGCAGGGCACACGCATGACGACGGTATCGTCCGGTGCAATCGTGAGCCATGGCCCGAGCTCGCTCGCATCGGTTGGCGCGACGGCGGCGCTCAGCTCGCGAGCGAGCCCGACGGACAGTGCAAGGCCGCCGCCGACGACCGCGCTCGTAATCAAGAACTCTCGTCGGCTGAGTCGGACGACATTCGTGTGAGTGCGGTTCTCGACGGGAATCATCACGCGCTCCTCGCTGTCGTCGTTTGCCGCTGCAACTCCTCGGCTGCCTTATGAATGGCCGCGCGCACGCGCGGGTACGTGCCGCAGCGACAGATGTTCGTGATGTAAGTGTCGATGTCCTCGTCAGTCGGCGAAGGCACTTGCTGCAGGAGCGCGGCCGCGGCCATCAGCATGCCGGCTTGGCAGTAGCCGCACTGAGGGACGTTGAGCTCGAGCCAGGCGCGTTGCAGAGGATGCTGCGAATCGGGCGACAGCCCTTCGATGGTCGTGATGTCCGCGTCGGCCGCGGCTTGCACGGGGACGACGCACGAGCGTGTCGCCGATCCGTTGACGTGCACCGTGCAGGCGCCGCAATGCGCGATCCCGCACCCGAACTTCGTGCCGGTCATACCGAGATGATCGCGCAGCACCCAGAGCAAAGGTGTCGTGGGATCGACGTCCACTGTCTGAGGCTGACCGTTGACCCGAAACTCGATCTTCATCGCGCTTGCCTCGAGAAGCCTGATCAGCGCGATGATTTACGTCGTCACGATCGTGCGGAAAAGGTGCCCTGCGACGAGTCGAGCCATCGTCGCGGCGAGGCGCTTTCGGGTGTCATCAGTTGCGCGAGCGCTGTGGTTCCTTCGAACGTCATCAAGCGCGCTAAGCTCGCCAAGGTAAGACCAAGAAGATTCTCGCGCAGAGACGCAGAGATCAGAAAAGAAAAAATTCTTCTCCCCTCTTACCTCCGCGTCTCTGCGAGAGTATTTCTCTCTCTTGCTCTTGACCTTGGCGGGCTTCGTGAGAGTTACTCTGTCGCAACGCCCACGCCCACGCGCACGCTCTCCGGCGGGCCCAAGTAGCTCGGGCGCATGCCGCCCGCATCGACGATCACGCGCTGAAGCACGACGCCCGGCGTCACCATCCATACTTTGACCGTATGCTTGCCCGGCGAGCCGATCGTATGCGTTGAGCGCAAGCGGCGAATGTTCTCCGCGACCGCGCGATCCCAGTTCTCGTTCGCCCAGGTGTCGAGCTTCAGCACTTGAGGCGCCGCATCGTCGATCGACACCGCGATACGCAGGCCTTCTCCCGATTGGAAATCCAACGACGGCGCGACGTGAAGGTCGATCTCGACTTCGCCGCTCGATTGCATGAATACGTCGTATTCGAGTCGCGGCGTCGAGCCCGCCGGCGCGCGTTCCGCCGCCGTCACGGGAGCGATCGTGACGCCGCCGAGCGTGCGACCGAAATCGGGCAGCGTCGTCCAGCGAACCTTGCCGTCATTGATCGCGCGAGTGTAGTGCGGCGCCTCGATCGCGACGACGCCGTCGCTTTCGAGGAACCCGCGAAAGCCACGCGGCAACGCGTGCTCGGGATTCACGACATCGATCCGCGCAGCAAGCTGCTCGCCCGCGTCGGTTTCGATGCTGAGCGTCGCCGTGTTCGTTCCTTTCGGCACGGCATTCCAGTTCGCGGTCACGTTGACGCGCGTCGTCTTCTCGATCGTGCCGGAGGCGCGGTCGACGATCAGCCAGGGTTGGTCGCTCGTGATGCGGTACTCGTACGGCGCATCGCCTCGATTGAAGAGCTCGATCCAGCGCGACCCGCGTGTCAGCGTATCGAGCGGCGGCAGTACCGCCGGCTTCGCCCCGTAGGAGGGCCACGCCGTTTCGCTGCCGTCGATGGCCATGGCGGGCGAGGGGCCGCTTCGAGGATGGATCTCGCTGACGGCCGGCATCACTTCGAGCTCGGGCTGCTGCCAGTAGGTGTACCCGATGTTGATCTGCGCCATCATGTGGTTCCACTTGCCGTCCTTGCGTGCGTGATACTCGCGAGCGAGCCGCTCGTCGGTTGCGAACCACTCGCGTGCACGCTCGGCTTCGCGAGCGGCATCGACTCGACCCTGCAAACCATAGAGACGATTGCGTCCCGCGGCGACGTACATTTCTTGTACCGCTGCGCTCGCGAGCACGGGATACGCGACGAGCTGGAAGTACGCATCTTGCGCCTGTGCCGGAAGCGCGGCGCGCACGCGCTCCGCGCGCGCGACGAGATCGCGCCATTCCTCGAGCACGCGCTCGGCTTCATCGTAGTTGACGAGCGAGAACGTATCGGGCGCGAGCATCTCGGGCTTGCGGCGCGAGTTGAGCTTCGTGTAGCCGTTGATGAGCGCTGCGATCTCCCGCGCATGCTCGGCGCCGAACTGTCGCGCTGCCCAGTCGACCGAATAGGGTTCGAGTTGCTCGTAGGGTAAGCGAGCCGGATCCCATGCCATCGTCAAGAAGAACTCGATCGGAAATTCCATCGGCTTCAAGTCGCCGACGTTCACGATCCAGATGCGCGTCGCTTCGTATTGCCACGCGAGATTCATCTGCTCCTGGATCTTCGAGATCGGCACCGTGTTGAGCCACTTGTAGTTGCGCGGGCCGCCGACGTAGTCGAAGTGATAGTAGACGCCGGCGCCGCCGGAGCGATTTCGCTCGCTCGGTGTCGGCAGGCGGCGGATGTTGCCCCAGTTGTCGTCGCACCAGAGCAGCGTCACATCGTCGGGCACGCGCATCCCGCGCTCGTAATAGTCCTGCACTTCTTTATAGAGCGCCCAAAGTTGCGGGACCTGCTCGGCAGGCCGGTCGAGCACGTCGCTCAAGATCTCGCGCTGGTCGGCCACGATGCGTTCGAGCAGCGCGACGTTCGTCTCTTCCGACATCGCTTCGTCTCCGTCGCCGCGCATGCCGATCGACATGATGTTCTCGTAGTTTTTCGTGCGCTCGACGCTCTCGCGCCAGAACTTCTGCAGCGTTGCCGCGTTCGTCGCATAGTTCCACGGACCGCTGCCGTAGCGCCGCCATTCGTCGTGCGCGCGCATGAGCGGCTCGTGATGCGAAGTGCCCATGACGATGCCGTACTCGTCGGCGAGCACCGGATTCATCGGATCGTCGTCGTTGAACGCGCTGCCCCACATCGCGGGCCATAGATAGTTGCCGCGCAATCGCAGGATGAGCTCGAACACATGAGCGTAGAACTTGTGATTGAACCCGCCGAACTTCTCGTGCGCCCAGCCGCTCAAGGCCGGCGCTTCGTCGTTGAGAAAGATGCCGCGATATTTGACGACGGGCTCGCCGACGACATGGCGGCCGCGCTTGACGAATAACGCATCGCGACGGACGGTCGGCACGTCCGCCCACCAGTACCAGGGCGAGACGCCGCTTTGCGTCGAGAGCTCGTAGAGGCCGTAGATCGTGCCGCGCTTGTCGCTGCCCGCGATCACGACCGCGCGGTCGACGCCCGCATAGGGTCGTTCGATCACTTGAACGACGAACGATTCCCACTTGCCGCGAACGTCGCGCACGTCGAGCTTGCCGCTCGCAACGAGCTCGTCGATCACGCGGCTCTTGCCGATCGTTCCGGCAACGATCAGCACTTCATTCTCGGGACGCGACGCGGTGCTGAGCGTCGGTCGAACGCCCGTAACGCGCTCGATGTCCGCTTGGACATCGCCTGCCGCGCGCAGCACGCCGCGATAGTCGTCGGCGTCCAACCACAGCGCCGCCGCGTGCCCGTCCGCGACGATCGGCGCGGCACCTGCTTCCGAACGAAAAACGACGAACGGCGCTTCGCCGAACGCCGCGCTCGCCGTCTGGCCGACAAGGCAAAGTAGGAGAGATGCGCAGTAGATCAGCGTGGCACGGATGCGGTGCATGGATGAGTTCACCGTGGGGCAATGTCGCAAATGGGGGTTTCGGTCGCTCTGCGGCGTTTGCACGCGGCGCGCCTTCGTGGCGCCTTCGTAGACATTCTATCGGTAACTCGTTCGCTCGACAGATCAACCGGAGTGGCGCGCTCGCGGAGGCGCGCAAGGCCGCCGGCGAGGCGCCGCGAGTGCGCGTGATGCGTCTCACGCTATGCGGAGGAGGGCTCGCCTTCGTGACATAACTCCATTGGCTAACGCGACCCGATCGTCTAGCGTGCAGGTTCAGGACGAGGTGTCGTATGAAACAGGACAAGCAGCACTCGAAGCACTCGATGACGGAAGTCGAATTGGACACGGTCGAGCTCGTTGCACTCACGCCGATTCATCAGGGCGCGGCATCGCAACCGCTCTCGCCGTACGGTGAGTCGTCGACGCTGCAGACCTACGATGAAGAAATCGCCGCGTTGGGAATGCCGTTGCCGAGCGAGTCCGAGAAGTGCGTGCTGCCGAAGCGGCGTCTCCTGGACAATCGCGCGCTAGGCATTTTCGGAATCGTGCTGATTACGAGTGCCGGACTCGTCGCGCATCAGGTTGCGTCCACGAAACCGGCGCCCGAGCCTGTCGTGGCCATGGAATGGACACCCTTGCCGGAACGCGGTGAGCTCGATCCGATCGCGGAGATGGAAGAAGAGCCGGAGCCGCCGACGCTGTTCGCGAACCCCTTCGATCCGACGGAGGTGTTCGAGCTCGAGCCGGGCCTCACGAAAGAAGAAGCGCGCCAACGCGTCGCCGAAATTCTGCTCGAGCGCGCGCGCGAGCGCATGGCGTCGCGCTGAGCGCGCGGCGGCGACCGCAGTCGATAGTCGACAGCCAGAGCGGGCTGATTCCGACACTTACCTTAGTGAGCTGATACCCACTTTCGTCGCTCCGGCGTAGGCCGGAGCCCAGGCTTCGCGCGCCTGGCGCGCCGGTCTTGTGTCTGGATCCCGGCCTAGCGCCGGGACGACGAAGAATGTTGAGCGGCGCCAGATCCAAGGCAACGGACCTCATTCTCGTCGCTCCTGCGTAGGCCGGAGTCCAGGCTTCGCGCGCCTGGCGCGCCGCTCTTGTGTCTGGATCCCGACCTAGCGCCGGGACGACGAAGAATGTTGAGCGTCGCCAGATCCACGGCAACGCGATTCCAATCTTCGTCGCTCCGGCGGAGGCCGGAGTCCAGGCTTCGCGCGCAGTGGCGCGCCGCTCTTGTGTCTGGATCCCGGCCTAGCGCCGGGACGACGACGAACCTC
>JAAYXG010000275.1 GCA_012516015.1 Lysobacteraceae bacterium
AGCCTGAACTACCGAGTCGATGCCGCGGGAAGCAGTCTCAGAACCGGATTGACGCGAACGATCGGCGTCATCATCCCCCTCGCGCATGCGGCCAAGCAGAACTTATCGGATCCGTTCTTCCTCGAGATCGTGGGTGCGATCGCGGATGAGCTTTCCGCCGCGGGATACAGCATGCTGCTGTCGAAGTTCACGCAGGATCCGTCCGATTGGGTGATCAGCACGCTGCGAGGTCGGCGTGCCGACGGCATCATCATCATCGGCCAAAGCTTGCACCACGAGGCATTGAACAAGCTGGCTGCTTCCCACCTCCCCATGGTGGTCTGGGGTAGCAAGATGAAGGGCCAGCGGTATGTGAGCGTGGGGTCGGACAGCGAAAGCGGCGGCGAGCTCGCCACGGAGCACTTGATCGCGCAAGGCTGCCGCTCGATCGCGTTCTTGGGCGATCCGAGCGCTCCGGAAGTCGGCGCGCGATTGCGCGGCTACACGAAGGCGCTTCGCAATGCAGGTATCGAGCGGCAACCGCATCTGGAGGTGGCCGTGCGCTTCGGCAGCGATACGGCCTATCACGCCATTGGGTCGCTCATCGACGCCGGGGTGGAGTTCGATGGCGTCGTCGCCTGCTCCGACGTGTTCGCAATGAGCGCCATGCGAGCGCTGGTCGAGCGCGGACGCAGAATCCCCGCCGATGTTGCGATCACCGGCTTCGACGACATTCCCTTCGCCGCGTACACGAGCCCGCCGCTGACGACGATTCGACAGAACTGCCATGTCGGCGCGCGGCTGCTCGTGGAGAAGCTCATGAGCGCGATCCGAGGCGAACCGAACGAGTCTGCCGTCATCCCAACCGAGCTCGTCGTCCGCGGGTCGAGCCTGCGCGAGCATTTCCGCTCATTGCCGAAGTCGCGCAGCTCGAACGCCAAGAACGGTAGACGAAAGAAGACCGCATAGCCTCGAAGCGACCTCCGCGAATCGGTGATCGCAGCCCTTTCGCGCTCCGTAGTGCAATCGTTTGCACAAGGCGCTACAGTTGCCGGCACGATTCGAAGAAGGGGGAACTATGAAGCGATCTTCTCGCCTAGCCTCGTCTGCGCTCGCACGAACGGCAGCGATTCTGCTGGCGGCGGCTCATATGAATGTGAGTGGCGCCGCCGAATCGTCGAATCGAAGGGCGATCGAGATCTCGCCGGACGGTGCCGTGGTCGTGCCGCAGCACACCGTACCGATATCGGAGTTCTTGAGTCCGGAAGGCCAGGCGTATGTAACCCAGCATCTGCACGATATGCAGAATCCGAGAATGCTCGGGCCAGACAACGGAATCCCTCCGCTGCTGGTAGGTTTCCTGAATCGCCAACACGAGCTCTTCGCAGTGGAACGCCGCGAGATCGAGATTGGCGGTGTGCCCGCGTACGAGTATCGACCGAAGCAAGGCATCGCCGATCGCAATCGCGAACGTGTGCTGATCAACTTGCACGGCGGCGGCTTCATCGGCTGTTGGCCCGCCTGCGCCGAACTCGAATCGATTCCCGTGGCTGCAGTCGGACAGATCCGAGTGATCAGTCTGAACTACCGCCAAGCCCCCAAGCATCGCTTTCCGGCCGCAAGCGAAGATGTCGCTGCCGCCTATCGAGAGCTGCTCAGGACGCATCGACCGCAAGACATCGGCATCTATGGCTGTTCCGCGGGCGGGATGCTCACAGGTATGGCTGTGGCGTGGTTCCAGAAGCACGGACTGCCGAATCCAGGCGCGATTGGCATCTTGTGCGCCGGCATGACGCTGGCATCGAACGGCTTCGGCGGCGATGCCGCCTACACAACGCTGCCGATTGGCGAAGCACGCATGCCGCCTCCTCCGCCAAGCGAAGGCACAAAGGGCAACTTGCCGCTTATCTACTTCGAAGACGCGTCGCTCGATGATCCGCTCGTCGCACCTGCGAACTCGCCTGAGCTACTCCGGAAGTTTCCGCCAACGCTGATCGTGAGCGGCACCCGGGCGTTCGAGCTGAGCTCCGCGGTCCATACACACGCGCTGTTGACGAAGTACGGTGTCGATGCACGGCTGCATGTGTGGGAAGGCATGTTCCATGGCTTCTTCTACAACGTCGACGTACCGGAATCGCGCGACTGCTATGACGTGATCGTGCGCTTCTTCGACCGAGAGCTCGGCAAGCCGACCAGCGGCGCCGGACGCGCTTCAGCTCGATGAGAACTAGGTTCCGAATCACATCACCTCGAGAGAACTAGGCCGCGATATGACTACGATGAATCGACGGGATTTGTTACTCAAAGGTGGCCTCGTGTGCGCCGGATCGTGGCTTGCCACGCACGCCGCAGCACAGGAAGCCAAGCCCACGCCTCCGCGCCCTCCGCTTCCG
>JAAYXG010000276.1 GCA_012516015.1 Lysobacteraceae bacterium
CGAGCGACCAGCGTGCGGTCGCACGAATCTTGAGATCGTCGAGCTCGCCGGCCGCGAGGCGGCGATAGCCGGCATACGCGATCATGGCGGCGTTGTCCGTGCAGAACTCCGGGCGCGGATACATCACGCGCACGTTCATGCGGCGGCCGAGCTCGCTGAGCTCGGCGCGCAGCTTGCGGTTCGCGCCGACGCCGCCTGCGACGACGAGCGTCGAAAGCGACGTTTGCTCGAGCGCGCGCTTGCACTTGGCGACGAGCGTCTCGACGACGGCATCCTGAAACTCGCGAGCAATGTCGGCGCGCGTCGCGTCATCGAGCTCGAGTCCTCGCGTCGCGACGACGACCGCCGTTTTCAGGCCGCTGAAACTGAAGTCGAGCCCGGGCCGATCGAGCATCGGCCGCGGAAAACGAAAGCGGCTCGGTTTCCCGGTATCCGCCAACTTCGCGAGCGCGGGGCCGCCGGGGTACGGCAGCCCGAGCAGCTTTGCGGTCTTGTCGAACGCTTCGCCGGCCGCGTCATCGACCGACGTGCCGATGATGTCGTATTGCCCGAGCCCGCGAACTTCCGCGAGCAGGGTATGCCCGCCCGAGACGAGCAGCGCGAGAAACGGAAATTCGGGCGCCTCGCTCTCGAGCATCGGCGCGAGCAAATGGCCTTCGAGATGATGTACGCCGACAGCCGGGCGCTGCCAGGCGAAGGCGAGGCTGCGAGCAACCGAGGCGCCGACCAGCAATGCGCCGACGAGACCCGGCCCCGCGGTATAGGCAACCCCAGCGATGTCGCCCGGCGCGCTCTGCGCATCCGCGAGCGCCGCATCGACGAGCGGCAGCAGCTTCTGCACGTGATCCCGCGAGGCCAGCTCCGGAACCACCCCGCCATACTGCGCATGCAGCGCGACCTGGCTGTACAACCGATGCGACAGCAAGCCGCGCTCGCTGTCGTAGACGGCGGCGGCGGTTTCGTCGCAAGAGGTTTCGATGCCGAGAATTTTCACGCTAAGGGCTCGGGGCTTGGGGCTTGAATTTGGGGCGAGGGGCGAGGGGCGTGGGGCTTGGGTAGGAAAAAGAAGAAAGTAAGCCTACGTGATGCGGGCTTACACGATGGGTTTCAATCTCGAGCCTCGAGCACTCTGGCCCGAGCCCCAGGCCCGAAGCCCCAAGCCCTTTGCACCTCCCAAGCCCCTCGCCTCTTTGATTTTCTTGCCCTGGCTCATTAAACTTACCGGCTCTTGAGCCTGCCCTCATTGGAGAGGCGGGCTTTTTTCACAGGTTATGACTGATCGGCCCACCGGCCGAGTGTAGGGAAATTCAGAGGTTCTATGCCGAGCGTTCGCGTCCGAGAAAACGAGTATTTCGATGCCGCCCTGCGGCGCTTCAAGCGCGCCTGCGAGAAAGCTGGCGTGCTGACCGAGCTCCGGCGGCGCGAATTCTACGAGAAGCCGACGCAAGAACGGAAACGGAAGAAGGCCGCCGCCGTGAAGCGGCACATGAAGCGCCAGTCGCGCGATGCCAGCGGAATGCGTCGTCGCCCTTACTGACCTGTTCGTGTCGGGTTAAAACCCGACCTACGGCTGACCTACAAGGTAAAATCGCGGCGCCTCAAGGGCGCCGCGAACGTTTGAGCCCCAGGGAAACCGCTCTCGAATCGGCGCGGATCTCACCCCGGGGCAGCGAGGACCGAATCCATGCCGTCTCTCAAAGAACGCATTACGGAAGACATGAAGAACGCCATGCGCGCGAAGGACAGCGAGCGCTTGGGCACGATTCGCATGATCACGTCCGCGATCAAGCAGCGGGAAGTCGACGAGCGCATCACGCTCGATGACACCCAGGTGCTCGCGATCATCGAGAAGATGATCAAGACGCGCAAAGAATCGATCGCGCAATTCCAAACGGGCGGACGCGAGGACCTCGTCGCGAAAGAGCAGAAGGAAGTCGAGCTGCTCCAGACCTACCTGCCCGAGCAGCTTTCCGAGGCGGAGCTCGACAAGCTCATCGCGGATGCGATCGCGCAGACGGGCGCCACCACCATCAAGGACATGGGCAAGGTCATGGGCCTCGTAAAGCAGCAGGCGCAGGGCCGCGCGGACATGGGCGTGGTGAGCGGCAAAATCAAAGCCAAGCTCGGCGCCGCTTAGAGGCGCCACGGGCTCTGGGCTCTGGCAAGAGCGTACCTCCGGCACCCACTCCGCCGGTCGCCATGACTACCGCTTAGACAGGAACCGCAGCAGTTACAAAGAGCACTCAATGAACGAAAGAGAACACGATCGTTCTCCTAGGTGTTCTATGTTTTCTTTGCGGCCTCCTGTCCTGATCTTCTCTGGCCTGCAAGCCATCAACTCGCTAAGTTAGTGCCTTCTCTGGCCAGCAGCCCAGAGCCCAGTGCCCAGAGGCCCAGCTACGTGTCCGGCCGCATTCCCCAACACTTCATCGATGAGCTGATCGCTCGCGCGGACATCGTCGAGCTGATCGGCAGCCGCGTGCCGCTGAAGAAGCAGGGGAAGGAGTTCAAGGCGTGTTGTCCGTTCCACGGCGAGAAGACGCCTTCCTTCACCGTCGTACCGGACAAGCAGTTCTATCACTGCTTCGGCTGCGGCGCGCACGGCACGGCGCTCGGCTTTCTGATGGAGCACGATCACCTGAGCTTCCCCGAAGCAGTCGAGGAGCTGGCCTCGCGCCTCGGGCTCGAGGTGCCGCGCGAAGCGCAACAGCAAGGTCCAAGAGCGTCCGCCACCGACGCGCTGTTCAACGTGCTCAACCAAGCGAGGGAGTTCTACAGTCGCGAGCTCGCGAGCTCGGCACGCGCCATCGAGTACTTCAAGAAGCGCGGGCTCACCGGCGAGACCGCGGCGCGCTTCGCGCTCGGCTACGCGCCGGATGCGTGGGATGCCCTGCTCCAACACATGGGCCGCTCGGAAGCGGAGCGGGCCCGTTTGCTGCAAGTGGGACTCATCATCGAACGGGAGCGCAAAGCCGGACAGGACGGGCCGCCCGGCTACTACGACCGCTTCCGCGATCGCGTCATGTTTCCGATCCGCGATGCGCGCGGGCGTACGCTCGGGTTCGGCGGCCGCGTGCTCGACAAAGGCGAGCCCAAGTATCTGAACTCGCCGGAGACGGAGCTCTTTCACAAGGGCCGCGAGCTCTACGGGTTGTACGAGGCGCGCCAGGCGTCTCGAACCCTCACGCGCATTCTCGTCGTTGAAGGCTACATGGACGTCGTGCGCCTTCATCAAGCCGGCGTGACGTATGCGGTCGCGACGCTCGGCACGGCCACGACGCCCGAGCATCTCGCGCGCATCTTCCGCATTTGCAGCGAGGTCGTGTTCTGCTTCGATGGCGACCGCGCGGGTCGCGCCGCCGCGTGGCGGGCGCTCGAGAACGCATTAAGTCAAGTGCGCGAAGGCCGGCAGATTCGATTTCTGTTCTTGCCCGAAGGGCACGACCCGGATTCGCTCGTGGGCGAGGAAGGCAAAGACAAGTTCGAAGAGCGGCTCGAGCGGGCGCTGCCCCTCTCGGAATACTTTCTGAAGCACCTGTCCTCGCAGGTCGATGTGGAGACCGTCGACGGCCGGGCGCGATTCGGGCAGCTCGCGAAGCCCTATCTCGAGCGCATTCCGCCGGGGCTCTATCGCGAGCTTCTCGCCGACGAGGTCGCGAATGTCGTGCGCATGGACCGCGATCGATTCGCGAAGACGATCGGCGTCGATGAACTAAAAGCGCGCGAGCCGCTCAAAGAGCGGCCGGCTCAGCATGGAAGGCCGCGGACCGCCGCGACGAGCCGCCGCAATCTCGTGCGCCAAGCGATCCATTTATTGGTTCATTACCCCGAAATTGCCGACGAAGCCCCTGATGTCGAGGGAATCGCCGGGCTGGACCGCCCGGGCATCCCGCTGCTCTTGGAGCTCATTCACAGCCTCCAGGAGCGCCCGTGCGCTACGACCGGCGCACTGCTTGAACGATGGCGCGACCGCCCCGATGTAGAGCATCTGTCCAAGCTTGCAGCATTGGAATGCCTCGTCCCGGACGCCGCGGGGGCCGCAAAGGAGCTAGTCGGCGCGATTAAGCAGCTCGCAGAGGAAGGAGCTTTTGTGCGGCGCGAGCATTTACTGAGTAAGCACGCTCGAGAAGGCCTGAATGAGGCCGAAAAACTCGAGCTACAAGCCTTGCTGCGCAAGCCGGCCACGGAGTCGCCGTGAGCCGGGCCGCGTCGGGAACCGCGGTGCAGCAATTGCGACTAATATGTGTGCGTTGGCCGACAAACCTGCTGGCGCCCGCATATCGATCCAAGTAAACTGCGCGGTCTTTTTAAGCCCGCCGCATCGAACCCGTGAGGGCCCAGTCTTGAGCAAGAGTTTGGCACCAAAGAAGGAATCAGCGCAGATCCTGGACGAACGCCAGTCACAGCTGAAGCTGTTGATCGCGCGCGGCAAGGAGCAGGGGTTTCTCACTTACGTCGAAGTCAACGACCACCTGCCGAGCGAGATCGTCGATCCCGAGCAGATCGAAGATATCGTCAATATGATCAATGACATGGGCATCCCGGTGTACGAAAAGGCACCGGAATCCGAAGCCCTGTTGTTGACCGAGCCGGTCGTTGCCGACGAAGAAGCCGCCGAGGAAGCCGCCGCCGCGCTCGCAACCGTCGATGCCGAGTTCGGCCGCACGACCGACCCCGTGCGCATGTACATGCGCGAGATGGGCACGGTCGAGCTGCTGACCCGCGAAGGCGAGATCCGGATCGCGAAGCGAATCGAGGAAGGCCTCGACGCCGTGCGCGCCGCGCTGTCGCAGTACCCGGCGACCTACGAGTACATCCTCAATGCTTATGAGCAGGTGAAGGGCGGCCAGGGCCGCCTGGTCGACATCATCGTCGGCTTCATCGATCCGAACGCGCCCGATGAGATCGCCGCGCCCGTCAACCCGAAGCTCGCCGCCGCGCAGGCGCCGGAAGAGAACGAGGAAGAGGAAGAGAGCGATAGCGGCTCGGAAGAGGAAGAGACACTCGAAACCGGTCCCGATCCGGAAGAGGCCGCGCGCCGCTTCGCGTCGCTCGGGAAGCTGCTCCCGCAGCTCCTGAAGGCGCTCGACACGCACGGCAGCAAGGATCCGAAGACGCAGAAGCTCCGCAAGAAGATCTCGGCCGAGTTCATGGAGCTCAAGCTCGCGCCGAAGATGTTCGATGCGCTGATCGCGCAGCTGCGCGATCACGTCGCGGAGATTCGTAATCTCGAGAAGCAGGTGATGATCCTGTGCGTGCGCGATGCAGGCATGCCGCGCAAGGACTTCATCGCGACCTTCCCGAAGAACGAGACGAACACGAAGTGGCTCGACAAGCACATTCGTGCGAAGCGCAAGCACTCCGCCGCGCTTGCCCGTCTGCGCGAAGAGATCGAGAAGCAGCAGCTCAAGCTGCAGCAGCTCGAGGAGCGCGTGCACCTCACGATCGCGGAGGTCAAGGAGATCAATCGCGAAGTCGCGGTCGGCGAGGCGAAGGCACGCCGCGCGAAGAAGGAGATGGTCGAGGCGAACCTGCGTCTCGTGATCTCCATCGCGAAGAAGTACACGAACCGCGGTCTGCAATTCCTGGATCTGATCCAGGAGGGCAACATCGGGCTCATGAAGGCGGTCGACAAGTTCGAATACCGCCGCGGCTACAAGTTCTCGACCTACGCGACCTGGTGGATTCGTCAGGCGATCACGCGTTCGATCGCGGACCAAGCCCGCACGATCCGCATCCCGGTGCACATGATCGAGACGATCAACAAGCTGAACCGCATCTCGCGTCAGATGTTGCAGGAGATGGGCCGCGAGCCGACGCCGGAAGAGTTGGCCGTGCGTATGGAGATGCCGGAGGACAAGGTCCGCCGCGTGCTCAAGATCGCGAAAGAGCCGATCTCGATGGAGACCCCGATCGGAGACGACGAGGATTCGCACTTGGGGGATTTCATCGAGGACACCTCGGTGGATTCGCCGATCGATTCCGCGACGATGGAATCGCTCCGCGAGACGACGCACAGCGTCCTCGCCGGCCTCACGCCGCGCGAAGCGAAAGTGCTGCGCATGCGTTTCGGCATCGACATGAACACGGACCACACGCTCGAAGAAGTCGGCAAGCAGTTCGACGTCACGCGCGAGCGTATCCGTCAGATCGAAGCGAAGGCGTTGCGCAAGCTCCGTCATCCGAGCCGCAGCGAGCAGCTGCGAAGCTTCTTGATGGACGACTAACGTCGTCGTCGAGGATCGAAACGAAAAGCCGAGGCACCTGCCTCGGCTTTTTTGTTGTAGGTCGGGTTTTAACCCGACCAAAATTGTCGGAATAAATTCCGACCTACATGGAAGCTCGCGTTGGCCGCCGCGGCTGTCGCCGATCGCCATCACATCGGCGAGGAACCTCAAACGAACTGTCCGCATCTAACCTTCAAACGACCTTGGTTATGCGGAGTGGAAGCATGAGCCTTCTCTTCTACCTATTCATGTTCATCATGGCCTGCGCGTTCGGGTGGTGGGCGAAGGGGAAGAATGTGTAGGGTGTGAAGTGTGAGGTGTAGGGTCTAGAGGCGCGGTGCCCTTCTGAGATTACGCGCTATACCCTACACGTCACACGGCGCCCGAAGCGCGCCTCAACGCGCGCATGAGCTCCCCCCGACGCGACATGAACTGAACACCGTCGAGGCCCAGCCACCCAGCTAACGCCTCGAGCTGACGCTTCAAGCGCGGCGCGACTTTCGTCGCGCGTTCGCCCTCCTCCACGCTGCCGCCGCGCACTTGCAAGATGCCGCGCGCTCGATCCGCTTTGAGATCCACGCGTGCGACGAGGCGATCGCCCATGAGGAACGGCAGCACGTAGTAGCCATGCACGCGCTTGTGGACCGGCGTGTAGATTTCCAATCGATAGTGGAAGTCGAACAGGCGCTCCGTGCGCTGACGCTCCCACACCAATGAGTCGAACGGCGAGAGCAGCGCGTTGACATCGACGCTCCGAGGGCAACTTGCCTCGCGGTGCAAATACGCCTGCTCTT
Organism: Lysobacteraceae bacterium; assembly: GCA_012516015.1. Lineage (GTDB taxonomy): Bacteria > Pseudomonadota > Gammaproteobacteria > Steroidobacterales > Steroidobacteraceae > Steroidobacter. The sequence goes on from JAAYXG010000276.1 coordinate 7,022, forward strand.
TCCAACCTTCAACGGCGACCGGCGTCACGACACCGGCTTCGACGAGCTCGGGTAGGCGTGCCGCGGCATCCGCCGCGGGCAGTCTGAAGTAGTCGCGCAGATCGCGCGCTGTTGCGATGCCGAGTGCACGCGCTGCGATCGCCATGAGCTCGCGCTGCGCCTCCTCCTTGGTCGGCGTCGGCGCGGCGACGATCTCGGCCGGCAAGACACGCTCGCTCAAATCGTAAAGACGCTCGAAATTGCGGCGCGCCGCGGTCGTGACGACGCCGGTCCAGAATAGCCATTCCAAGATCTCCTTTCCCTCGCTCCAGCCCCACCAGCTTCCTTTCGAGCGGCCGCCGTTCACGAGATCGCCGGCACCCAAGGCACCGCGCTCGCGCACTTGCGCGAGCACGGACTCGACGGCGCTCGTATGCTCCGACGCGAAACGCTTGAGTCTTCCCCACACGCCTTCGCCTCGCTTCGCTTGCTCCATTCGCCAGCGAAACAGCGGCTGACACTCGATCGGCAACAGCGAGGCTTCATGCCCCCAGTACTCGAACAACCTGCGCTGCCGCGGATCGTACGCGGCGCGCTCGAGGAGACTGCGCGCATACTCGCCGCGGCGTGAGAACGCGGGCAGATAGTGCGAGCGCACGAGCACGTTGACGGAATCGATCTGCACGGCGCCGAGCATGAGTACGAGCCGGGCGTAGGCGCTTGCGTTGCGCAAGGCGCAGCCCGCGGGCGCGAACCCTTGTGCGGCCAGCGCGATGCGCCGAGCCTCCGCCAAGGAAACGGAAGCCCGCGCGCGCCTCATTGCAGCGGGAAGAAGCGCGGCAGCGTGTACGAGAACGCGAGCCACATGATGATCACGAGCGGTAGCCCGACGCGGACGAAATCTTTGAAGGTGTAGCCGCCCGCGCTGAAGACGAGCAGATTGCAATTGTCGGCCATCGGCGTGGCATAGCCGAGATTCACGCCGAAGAGCACGGCGAGTACGAACGGCTCGGGCGGCAAGCCGAGCTGTCGCGCGACTTCGATTGCGATCGGCGTGCCGATGACGGCGGCGGCGCCGTTGGAGATGACGCCGCTCAGGATCGCCATCAACAAGATCGTCGCGCTCAGAACCGCGACCGGCGGCAGACTCGTGCTCGCCATCACGAGCAATCCCGCAATGAAAGAGGCGCCCCCGGTCGTCACGAGCGCCATACTGAGCGCGAGGCTCGCGACGGTGAGCATGATGAGAGAGGAATCGAGCGCGCGCGTGGCGTGACGCCACTTGAGACATCCCGTCACGACCATCAACAGCACGCCGAAGATCGCAGCGATGGAGATCGGCGCAATGCGCAACGCCGCAACGAGAATGATGCCGCCCATGATCGCGAGCGCGAGCGGCGCTTTCTTCGCGAGCGGCACGTTCGTCGTGGCATCGAGCACCAGCACTTCGCTGCGCCGCTTGAGCGCTTGGATCTGCTCTTCCGGTCCCTGCACGAGCAGCACGTCGCCGACGCCGAGCGGCACGTCGCGAAGCGTCGTCGCACTGGCGAGCGCGTCGGATTCTCCGGGCCTGTGAATCGCGAGCGGGATGAGCTGGTACTGCCAATCGAAATTCGCCTGTGCGAGCGTTCGGTCGCGCAGCGGCGAGGTGGGCGTCAACACGAGCTCGGCGGTCTGCTGATCCTGAGCCGTGAGCGGATGCTCCTCGTCGACAGGCGTATCGCCCGAGTAGAGCTTCGCGCCGAGAATGCGTGCGTACTCCATCAGGCGCTCGGACGTATCGCGCACGACGAGCTGATCGCCGGCGCGCAGCACGAGATCGGGCAGCGGCGAGATCTTCATCGCCGGCTGACGGATCACCGCCTGCACGACCATATCGCCGTTCGTCATCTTCTTAGCATCCGCAAGCTTCTTGCCGTTGACGCTGCTTTGTTCCTTCAAATGCAACTGCGCTTCGAAAATGCGCAGCGACGTGCCGTGAAACGGCGCCGGGCGATCGGGCAGCAGGCGCGGCGCGATGAGCCATAGATAAAGGAGCCCCGGAATCGCCGCAAGCGCCGCCGGAGCGAGGAACTCGAAGATGTGAAATCCCTCGATACCGAAGCGCGCCGCGCTGCCGATGACGAGCAGGTTGAGCGACGTGCCGATCGGCGTGCCCATGCCGCCGATCTGCGAAGCGAACGTCATCGGCATCAACACCTTCGACGGCGACATGTTCGAGCGAATCGCGGCCGCGGTGAGAATCGGGATCATCAACACGACGAGCGGCGTGTTGTTCATGACGGCGCTCATGCACGGGACGATCGTGAGCACGACGCCGAGCGCAAGCAGCGGACTCGCCGTCCAGATGCGGCTGACGAAGCGCCCGACGGGCGCGAGCGCACCGGTGACGACGAGCCCCTGGCTCGCCATCATGAGCGAGCAGATCGTGATCAGCGCTTCGTTCCCGAAGCCGCTGAAGAAATCGAACGGCTCGATCTCTCCTTCCGGCGTGCTGTAGGGAAAGATGCTGAACCCGATTGCAAGCAAAGCGACGACGAGCAGGCTCGAGGTCTCGATGGCGATCGACTCTCGCGAGAACAGGTACAACGCGAAGAGCGTCAATACCATCACCGCGATGGCGTGTGGGTCGAGTAAGGTCATTGTTCTTCGAATGGCACGCTGCGGCTGAACGACCCGCCGGCGACCCAGGTTCCGCGCCAGGATCCGGTCGGTCGAGCTCCGGGCGCGCGCGGCGCCTCACAAACAGTGATCAATTGACGTTGCTGGAAAACCCTCGCGCGCAGGACGGGACATCGCTTGCGCAGCGGCAATTAAAGTCAAACCCCTCAGCCGCAAGCGCTGCGATCGTGTGCTCTAGCGCACTGTTTTCCGCACCTCCTCCTCGCTCGCTCGTATGCAGCGGCGGCTTGCGCTCGGGCATCGACCTCAGGGGCTTATCCTCGCGCGGATGAATGACGCGCCTCCGAGCGCATCTCAAAATCGAGCCCACTTACCGACGAATGTCCCTGTGCGGGAGGACTCACCCGATGCGCTCGACCGACAACTTTGCCTTCGAGTTCTCGCTCGATCTCACGACTCAGGAGCTTCTAACCATGCCGCCCGCAGCGACAACGATCGAGATCGAGGACATCGGGGACGTCGAACCCCTCTACCGCGGGGCGGCTCCAGCCGCGAACGCGGAACGCGCAAGGATAGAGGACTCGGCGGGCGCTGTGGAGATTGAATTGACCGCCGAACAGGTGCTAGCGCTGCTGACCGATGGGGTTAGTGACGTGTGACGCGTGACGAGCAAGCGCCCTCGACCTATCTTGCCCGTCATCAAGAGGGTACGGGGCAGCGGGACCTCTTGGCGTCCGCGCCGCCGCGTCGCCCAGCTTACATATCCGGCTTACCGGGATATTGCCGCATCAGCTCGGTCACGACGCCGTTGATCGTGACCTTCGGATTCGCGAGGGCCTCCTTCGTCATGCGGCCTTCGGCAACGCCCTCCCAGATGAGCTGCTTCTTCTCGGCATCGACGATGTCGACGTTGATCGTGCCGACCTTGTAGGTGACGGTGCGATCCTCTTCGTAAAGCGGCCAAGCGCTATACAACCCGTAACGATAGCCATAGTAGCCGTAGCCGGTCGTGATGCGGGGACGGAGCTCCGTGCGCTCGCGAGTATTCATGAAGAAGTTGACGAG
>JAAYXG010000277.1 GCA_012516015.1 Lysobacteraceae bacterium
CCGTCGATGATTTCCTGTTCAACACGCGTCGCGGGTTCTGCGAGCATTTTGCTTCCGCTTTCACAGCGCTCGCGCGCGCTGCGGGGATTCCAGCCCGCGTCGTGACGGGCTATCACGGCGGGGAGCTCAACCCGATGGGGGGCTACTTGATCGTCCGCCAGTCGGACGCGCATGCGTGGTCCGAGGTGTGGATCGACGGCAAGGGCTGGCGACGCGTCGATCCGACCGCAGCAGTCGCCCCGGAGCGCATCGAGGGTGGCATCGATGCAGCGTTGTCCGCCGATGAGCCTGTTCCAGGTCGCCTCATTCGCAACAGCCGACTGCTATCGAGCATTCGGCTCGCATGGGATGCGGCGAATACGTTCTGGAACAATCAAGTCATCGAGTTCAGCGAATCCCAGCAGCGATGGCTCGCGAACAAAATCGGGCTCGACGTGCTCGGCTGGCGCGAGCTCGGCGTCGCGATGGCCATTGCGCTAGGCGCGTTCTTCGTGATCCTCACCGGCTACCTCGGCTGGCGCTTTCGCCCTCGAGTCCGCGACCCGGTGCGGCAGGTCTACGAAGAGCTATGCCGAAAGTTCGCCAAGGCCAGCCTGCCGAGGTATCCGCATGAGGGACCGATCGATTATCTGAATCGCCTCGCGACAGCGAATCCGAAGAACGCACGAGATTTATCGGAAGCGCGCGATATCTACGTCGGTCTACGCTATGGTCCTTCTCCAAACCCTTCGAATTTGAGCCGACTCAAGTACATCGTCAATCGATTAGAAGCTTAGCCACGCGTCCTCTTATCTACCGCCATACAGAAGCGTCGAGAAGAAGTACTCTCGCAGAGACGCGGAGACGCAGAGTCCGGAATGAAATCGGATTCACTCTTTTCCATTCCGACCTCTGCGTCTCCGCGTCTCTGCGAGAAATCTTCTTCCGCTACGCCATGCCACTCTACGCACAGTGCTGATTTTTGTTCTCATCCTCGTCCTTGCGCTCGGCTCGGCACTCTGGTTTGTGTTGATGCCGGTCGTGCGTCGCCGACGACGGCTCGCTTGGGCGCGGCTGCCGGCGCCTGCGGAATGGGGCGATTGGTTGCGCGCACATATTCCCTTTTACGAGTGCATTCCCACCTCCCTTCGGGATCGACTACACGCGCTCATGCAGATCTTCGTGCGCGAGAAAGCCTATGTCGGCTGCAATGGCTTGGTCGTGACGGACGAGATGCGCGTCGTGATCGCCGCGTATGCTTGCCTGCTCGTCGTCAACCGACCCGGCGTGCCGCGCTCTCACTTCTACGACGAGCTCATGTCGATCCTCGTCTATCCGACTGCATTCATCGTCCACGAATCCGACGAGCAAGGCGGCATCGTGACCGAAGGCCATCGGGTGCTGTCGGGACAGGCATGGGACGTGCGGCGAATCATCTTGTCGTGGGAGGATGTGCAAGATGCCGCGAGCGACCACGTCAATGTCGTGCTGCACGAGTTCGCGCACTATCTCGACATGGAAGACGAGGCGATGGACGGCGCGCCGGGCCTCGGCAGCGCAGCCGACTACGAAGAATGGTCGAGCACGTTCTGGGAAGAATATGAACGGCTCGCCGACGAGGTCGACGCCGGTCGCGAGACGCTCTTGGACCCTTACGCCGCCACCGAGCCCGCGGAGTTCTTCGCGGTCGCGACGGAAACGTTCTTCCATCAGCCGCGCGAGCTGCTGGCGGCGCATCCGAAATTGTACGAGCAGCTCACGAAGTACTACCGCTTGGACCCCGCAAGCTGGGCCGTTAGTAAGGTCTAGAAGATATCGCTCGCAGAGACGCGGAGACGCAGAGGGATGCACTACTGTCCGGGGGAAAAATGACGGGCACAACGACTGGCGCGAAGGATCGCGAACGCCGTGCGCTGTGAATTGGGCGAAACTCAAATACATCGTCGTCCCGGCGGAGGCCGGGATCCAGGCAAAAGCGGCGCGCCATGCGCGCGGAGGCCTGGACTCCGGCCTACGCCGGAGCGACAAAGGTGGGTATCAACGTCCGCCCGCGTGTGCCGGGACGGGTTCCGAGACCGCCGCACCGCGTGCGGAGAATCTGAGAAGCGCAGCACCGGCGGCGAAGAGAATGACGATCGACAAGATCGCGATACGTGAGCTGCCCGTCACGAGCGCCGTCGTGCCCATGAGCAATGGGCCCAGCACCGCGGCGAACTTACCCATCATGTTGTAGAAGCCGTAGAACTCGCCCGCACGGTCCGGCGGAATCAACCGGCCGTAGTAGGAACGGCTCAACGCCTGGATGCCGCCCTGCACGCATCCGATCGCGCCTGCCATGATGAAGAACTCCGTCGACGTCGTGAGCAGCGTCGCGTAGATCGTCACGAGCGTGTAGACGGCGATACAGATGAAAATGCCGACGATCGGACTGATGCGCTGACCGAGCCACCCGAAAAAGAGCGCCGCAGGGAATCCGATGAACTGCACCATCAAGATCGCTTGGATGAGGCTCGACGTTTCGAGGCCGATCGACATGCCGTAGTCGACCGACATTTTCTGAATCGTGTTGACGCCGTCGATGTAGAGCCAGTACGCGAGCAGGAACAGCCAGGCCGCGCGATAGCGGCGCACCTCTCGGAACGTGCGCATCAGCTCCGAGAAGCTTTCCTTGACGAGTCGAGCCGAGATGAGCGTCGAACCGACCTGATCGGCCGGTGTGCGCTCGCGGACGAAGGCAAACGTCGGGATCGAAAACAGCATCCACCACACCGCAACGGTCACGAACGATGCCTTGACGGCGGCCGAAGCGTCGGCAAGCCCGAAGAACGCGGGATCGAGCGTCATCCAGACGTTGATCACGAGCAGCAGGCCGCCTCCCAAATAGCCGAATGCATAGCCCGCGCCCGAAACCGCATCGATGCGCTCGCGAGGCGCCACATCGATGATGAGCGAATCGTAGAAGATGATTCCGCCCCAGAAACCGATCGACGCGAGCGCGAACAAGCAAGCCGCCCACGGCCATTGACCTTGACCGACCGCGCTCAGCGCAGCCGTCGCGAGCACGCCGATGACTGTGAATAGAAGCAAGAAGCGCACTCGTGAGCCGCCGCGATCGCCGAGCGCACCCAGGAACGGCGCCATCAGCGCGAGCACGAGACTCGAGCCGCCGTTCGTCATGCCGAGCCAAAACGTGCTCTCCTGAGCGGAGACATCCGTGCTCCAGTACTGTTTGAAAAAGACGGGGAAGAACACGACCATCACGGTCGTCGCGAACGCGGAGTTCGCCCAGTCGTAAAGCGCCCAACCGATGATGGGCTTTTTGAAGAGCGAGCCGTTCATCCGGCAAGTGCGCAACGACGATTCACGCGGCCACCGCCAAGTGCTCCCGCGTCTCGCGGAATTCGAGATCCGGCCAGCGCTCGATCGTGAGCGACAGATTCACGCGCGTCGGCGCGAGGTAGACGAGCGCGCCTGCATGATCGATCGCGAGGTTCTCGTACGCCTTCGTGCGAAACTCATCGAGCTTCTTCGCATCCTTTCCGTACACCCAGCGTGCCGTGAGCACGTTCACGTTGTCGAACGCGGCTTGCACGCCGTACTCGTCCTGCAAGCGAAACGCGACGACGTCGAACTGGAGCTGCCCGACCGCGCCCAGAATGAGATCGTTGTTGCGCAGCGGGCGGAACACTTGCGTTGCACCCTCTTCGCACAACTGGTCGAGCCCCTTCTGCAATGCCTTCATGCGCAGCGGGTCCCGCAGCACGACGCGGCGAAACAACTCGGGCGCGAAGTTCGGAACCCCCGTGAACATGATCGACTCGCCTTCGGTGAAGGTATCTCCGATGTTGATCTTACCGTGATTGTGTAGACCGATGATGTCGCCGGCAAACGCTTCGTCGGTCTGCTGGCGATCGGAGGC
>JAAYXG010000278.1 GCA_012516015.1 Lysobacteraceae bacterium
AAGGTTCGTACGGGCAAGAAAGTCGCAGTGATCGGCTCGGGTCCGGCCGGCCTCGCCGCAGCTGCACAGCTCAATCGCGCAGGTCACACCGTCACCGTGCTCGAACGTGCGGACCGGCCCGGCGGGCTGCTCATGTACGGCATTCCGAACATGAAGCTGGACAAGCGCGAGGTCGTGGAGCGGCGCCTCAAGGTCATGGAGCAGGAAGGCATCAAGTTCATCTGCAACGCCAACGTCGGCGAGAATGTGGAAGCGCAGCTACTGCGCAAGGACTTCGATGCGATCGTGATCTGCACCGGTGCGACGCAGCCGCGCGACTTGCCCGTCGACGGCCGCAACCTGAAAGGCGTGCACTTCGCGATGGACTACCTGACCGCGAGCACGAAAGCACTGCTCGACGGCGGTCCCGATGCGACTCCGATTCACGCGCGCGGAAAAGACGTCGTCGTGATCGGCGGCGGCGATACCGGCACCGATTGTGTCGCGACCGCGATGCGCCACGGCTGCAAGAGCCTCACGCAAATCGAAATCATGCAGCAGCCGCCGACGGAGCGCGCCGAAGGCAATCCTTGGCCGGAGTGGCCGAAGGTTTACAAGATGGACTACGGCCAGGAGGAAGCCGCGGCGAAATTCGGGAACGACCCGCGCAGCTATCTCACGACCGTGAAGCGATTCAATGGCGATGAGAACGGCGCCGTCAAAGAAGTCGTGACGGTACAGATCGGGTGGCAGAAGAACGAAAAGGGACAGTTCATTCCGGTCGAAGTACCCGGCACCGAGAAGATCCTGCCGGCGCAACTCGTGCTGCTCGCGATGGGATTTCTCGGCCCCGAGCAGATGCTCCTCAAGGACCTCGAGATCGAAACGGACGCACGTTCGAACGTCAAAGCCGAGCACGGCAAATTCACGACCAACCTGGAGGGCGTGTTCGCGGCCGGCGACTGCCGTCGAGGACAAAGCTTGGTCGTCTGGGCGATCAACGAAGGCCGCGGCGCGGCGCGCGAGTGCGACCGGTACCTGATGGGGACGACGGAGCTACCGTAGCGGCGTGCGCCGCTACTTGAGGGCGTGGGGCTCGCGCAAGAGGTCCGAACACCCCGCTCGTTGCGGCGAGCGTGTGGTCGACGCGACACACGCCGCTTCCGCGGTTCTATTCGCGCGCCCTTCCGCGCGTTTCTCTCCTGCCCGCGCCCCATGCCCCACACGTCACGCCCTTGCGCGCCCGCGGCGCGGCCCTTCGGTTCAACACTTCCTTTTCCCTTCCTCCCGCCGATCTGCGACCATTGGCTCATGGTGTCTCGGTCGCGCTCTTCGCTGTTCAATCAATTGTTCTCGCGATTTCGATCAAGGCGCACCGGAGCGCCAGTATTGCCGCCCTCCACGCGTCCCTTTCAAGCGATCTCTATCTTTCGCGGCGTGAAGGCGTGCGAGCTCGCGAAGGAGCTGTCGGAGCATCGATTCTTGGCAAAGGATGCACCGCCATTGCCGTTGCGTGGCTGCACGATGCCCGCAGCGTGCGAATGCGTTTATCTCAAGCATCGAGATCGCCGCAGCATGCAGCGGCGTTCCGTGGATTTCGCAGCGTCGCAGCGCGTGTACACGGGCAGGGAACGCCGTTTTCTGAAGGGGCGCCGCGCGACCGACTGATTGTGCTGGACGTACAGAGCTGCGCCCGCTTACGCGCGCAGCGGCTCTGACCAACCGATAACCGACACCAAGTGAGGAGAGATCATGAGCAGCTTAAGAGCCTTGAGCGTAGCCATCGTCGGCTTCGGCGCCTACGCGGCGGGCGCATGGGCCGCATCCGAAGCGACAGCATCTCCGGCCAGCGAGGCGAAGCAAGCCATCGCCGAGGTCGTGAATGGCGATTGGCGAAGCGCTGCCGATAAGTCGCGCGATGCGGCGCGCCATCCTCGGGAATCGCTGGAATTCTGGGGTCTTCAGCCCGGCATGACGATCTTGGAGGTCCAGCCGGGCGGCGGCTATTGGACGGATATCCTCGCACCGTTCGCGCATCGCACGAGCGGGAAGTACTACGCGACCGCCGCCGATCTCTACAACCCCGAGACGTCCGAAGGTGCCCGCAAAGGTCGCGCGGCGTTCGAGCAGCGTCTCGCAAGCAAACCCGATCTCTACGGCAAAGTGGGGTACGTCAATTGGGGCGTGAAATCGAAGCCGCTACCCGAGAATACATTCGATTTCATCCTGACCGCCCGGTCCGTACACGGCTGGCTCGGTAACAACATGGCGGAAAAAGCGTTCGAAGATTTCTATCGAGGCTTGAAGCCGGGCGGCATCCTCGCGCTCGAGCAGCATCGTGCGAAGCCGGGCAAAGACGATGCGAAAGGCTCCACGGGCTACGTGAGCGAAGCGCGCGTCATCGAGCTCGCGGAACGAGCAGGCTTGCAGCTCGTCGCGCGCTCGGAGATCAATGCGAACCCGAAAGACACCGCGGATCATCCGTTCGGCGTCTGGACGCTGCCGCCGACGCGCCGCTCGCCCGAAGGCAACGATCCCAACTTCGACCGCGCCAAATACGATGCCATCGGCGAGTCGGATCGAATGACGCTGAAGTTTACGAAGCCACGCTGAGTGATGGGCGTGGCGCTTGGGGCCTGGGGCCTGGGGCTTGGGGCTTGGGGCTTGGGGCTTGGGCAGAGCGCAGAACTCGTCCAGGAGCCCGGCTCTCGGACGAGTTCTCTTCCTCTTCCTTCCTCTTCCTTTTCTCTTCTTCCGGCCCTAGCCCCAAGCCCCGAGCCCCAGCCCCCCCGAGCCCCAAGCCCTGCGGATGGCGCTAGCTAATCACCTTCTCAATCACATTCGACAACCCGCTCCGGCTGCCGTCGGTCATGACTGCGCGCACGGCGAAGTAGTACTTGCCGGCGGGTAGCGTGTCGACGACGTAGCTGAGCACGCCCGGATTGTCGACGACGATCGTTTCCGTCAGAACGTTGGCGTCGCTGCCGTAGTGAATGTGATAACCCGCGAGCGTGCCGAGCGTGCTCGTTTCCGCCGGAACCTCCCACGTTAGTACGACACCGCCATCGCCCACGCTCGGCGGTTGCGGGGCCTCGGCTACGGGCGGCGCTTCGGACGGAGGCGCTTCTGCTGGAGGCGTCGTGGGGGCAGGGGTCGGCGCCGGTTCCGGCGCGGGCGTCTGAGGAGGTACCGCTGCAGGGGGTGTGAACGGCGAGACTGGCGCTGGAGCGCTCGTCTGCCCGCCAGAATCTGAATTGCTCGCCGTCTTGCCACCGCCGCCACCGCCGCCGCACCCGACTGCTGCGAGGCTCGTCAACGCTACAAACAAAACGCTTCGAAGTTTGAGTCCGGCACCCGTTCCACACGTTCTCATTGGAAGACCCTTGTATCGGCACGCGCGACCGCGAAGCCGCGCGTGCGTGAATTTCCAAGGGCGTGACGTGAATGTCGCGGGTGCGACAATCGGGCCAATCGACCGATGCTCTCTCGAGCATCGTGGAGCTGCTGCTCGTACAGCTTGCTCTCGCTCATTGGCAGCCCCGCTGTCTTTGGGTGTGAACCCGGAAGATCGGTGGCTTTGCGTCCCCGTCTTTCGACGGGTTTGCCCTTGACAACTTAGCGAGTTCCCTGCGCGACGGTGCTCGTACGAACGCGACGATCGCGCTCATGCGAACCACTCATCGAACTATTCAGCTTTTCCCCGCCGAGGCCTCCGATCCTCCTTGGATCGGACCTCCATTGATTCGTGTCCTAGTCGTTTCGAGCTGTATTCTCGTGGCGCGTAGCTTGGCGAATGAGCACTCGCATCACACTCAGGAATGCTCGCAAAACACCGCGCGGGAAGGAGCATATCCAACTCAGGCGAAATACCAAATGTCTCTAAACAGCGGCACTTGCCCGCGCGCATCGCGTGCTCTAGCGGCGCGACGTGATGAATGCGACGCAGGTGCGAGAGGCATCTTCGGAGTCGGAGGTTCGCCAATGACTGAGGCGGTCTTTGCGGTTTCGTCTCATGGAGCGAAACTGCGACACTCCGATCCGCGTTAGGGAGCATGCCGTCACCAATGCCGCCGTCCGATCCTGCAACGTCAGAACGTTTGCGACGTTTGCGCTCCCTCGCATGGTTTCTGGACAACTCGATTCCGCTGCCCGGCGGATGGCGTATCGGCGTCGATGCGCTGATTGGACTCATTCCAGGCATTGGCGATGCCGTCGGCGCCGTCGTCTCCGCCTACATCATCAACGAGGCACGCGCGCTCGGCGCGCCGCGAAGCGTGCTGCTGCGCATGTCATGGAACGTGATGATCGACACGATCCTCGGCGCTATTCCGTTTGCGGGCGATATCTTCGATGCCGCGTACAAAGCGAACATGAAGAACCTCGCGCTGCTCGAGCGCTATCAGCTCGACCCCGTCGGCGCTCGACGCAGCAGCCGCGCGTTCGTGTTCGGTTTCTCGCTGCTGCTGCTTCTGCTCGTAGCAGCGATGATCGCCATCCCCGTACTGGTGGTCATCTTGATCGTGCAGCTCTTTTGACTTCGCCTGCTGACGATCGGAGCGCCACAAAGAACTAAAGAGCACAAAGGAGTCGACTCGAAAGGAGGAACCTCGCAACGGCGCAATCGTTAATTGAACACCGAAGGAGAGACCCATGGACAAGCGAGTTCCTCCCGCACCGAAGACAGAGGTTTGGTCCGAACGCGATCAGGTGATACGCCGCACGTGGGAAGAGCCCGAGCGCGACGAACACGCGCAGCTCGAAGATCCCAACGACTACAGCGCGATCGGCGGCCCAGAGACGGAACGGTCATACGGCCGCACGCGCAGCGATGCGGGAAGCTATCCGTTCGGCCGGTATCGAGGCCCAGCCGATCGCGACCCATACGGCCACGCGCAACGCGGTGGGTATATAAAGCGCGCCGCGCCGGGCGAACGTGCAGACGTGTGAACGTGCGGAAGTGCAGGCGTCAGAATGCTCGCGAAATCCGTCACTGCCGAGGCTCAGGCGTCCACTCGTCCACACGCCCGTCACTGATACCGCGGGAACCCCACTCCATGCGTGAGCACGGGCACGCGCGCGATAAATTTGTGTGAGGTCATGTACAACATGCGTCCGTCGTTGCCGAAGGCGCAGTTCGCGATCGGCGCGCCGGTCACGATTCGACCGAGGCGTTTGCCTTGCGGCGAGAAGATCAGCACGCCGCCGGGTCCCGTCGCGAAGAGATGACCGCCGACGCCGATCGACAAGCCGTCGGGTAAGCCGGGGGCATCGGGACCCATCAAGTCCGAAGCATCCGCGAAAACGCGCTTGTCTACGACGTCGCCCTTGTCGTTCAACGTATACGCCATCCAGATCGGGCGCTCGGGATCGGAATTCGCAACATAGAGCGTACGCTCGTCGGGGGAGAGCTCGATTCCGTTCGGAAACGTCAGCTCATCGTCCAGCAAGTGCACCGTGCCGTCGGGGTCGACTCGATACACGCCGTTGTGACGCAGCTCTTTCGCGGGCGACGCATTGCCGCCCTTGAGACCGTATGGCGGATCGGTGAAGAAGATCTTGCCGTCGGTGCGACGAATGACATCGTTAGGGCTGTTGAATCGCAACCCTCCGATCGTCGTCGCCACCGGTGTTTTGCTCTTCGTAGATAAATCCATGCGCGCGACGATGCGAGTGCCCGAATCCGCCAGCAGCAACGTGCCCTCCGGCTCCGCGAACAAACCATTCGCGCCCGGCTCTCGCAAGACACCAAGATCCGGGCCGTCGTAGCCGGAGGGCTTCAGGAACACGGAGAGTCCGTCCCGCTCCGACCAGCGATACATCGTGTTCTCGGGCACGTCGGTGAACAGCAGAAATTCGCCGCCGGCGATCCAAGCCGGGCCTTCCGACCAGGTAAATCCGTCGGCGAGCTTTTCTATTTTTGCGGTGCTCTCGATGATCTCATCGAGCGCGGGATCCCATCGCTCGATGCGCCCGACGGTCGGATATTTTGGTTCGCTTTGCTGAGTGGGCGCGCACGCTGCGACAAGCAGCGCGGACGCGATCACACCGTAACGCCACATGACTCCTCCTGACCGAGCGCGGAGGCGCTCGCGTTCGACTTCGGCGCCCCGAGCGGCGCTATTTCTATTCATGACCTGAAGCGACGCGCTCTACGGTCACGGCCGTCGCAATCGCCGTGGCCGGCACGTCGCTGACGAGTGCCTTCGATATCTCGAAGGCCCCGGTTGCGCGTATGTCCGCCGACGAGGACCCGATCATCACATCGATGCGTCCAGGTTCGACGCGCCACTGTCGATCGAGACCGAATAGCGCGAGCTGCCGAGGGTTCAGCCGGAAGCTCACGCGCTGCGCTTCGCCAGGTGAAAGTGTGACTCGTTTGAAGCCGCGCAGTTCCATTACCGGCCTCGCGACCGAGGCGACGGGATCGCGGACATACAGTTGCACGACCTCATCGCCTGCAACCGAGCCGCTGTTGCGGACCGTCACGGCAATCGTCACCTCCTCGTCCGCAGCCACGCGTTCGCGATCGATGTCGAGGTTCGAGTAGTCGAACGTCGTGTAGCTCAGCCCGTGGCCGAAGGGGAACAGCGGCGTGATCGGCTGATCCATGTAGCGTGCCGTGTCCTTGCTCAAGTCCGGATCCGCGGGGCGTCCCGTCGGGTTTCCCGCGTAAAACAAGGGAACGGCGCCGCTCGCGCGCGGAAATGCGGCGGGCAGTCGTCCCCCGGGCGATACCTTCCCGAAGACGACATCGGCGATCGCTGGACCGGCCTCGACGCCGAGCATCCATGTCTCGAGTATGGCGGGCGCATGCTCTGCAAGCCAAGGCATCGCAAGCGGGCGGCCGTTCGCCAGCACGACGACGACTGGCTTGCCCGTCGCGAGCACTTCGCGCGCGAGCTCGAGTTGACTTGCCGGAATGCCGATGTCGGCTCTGCTGCGAGCCTCGCCGCTCAAGTCGAAATGCTCTCCTATCACGAGCACGGTCGCATCGGCGGACTCGACGAGCTCGACCGCCGCAGCGATGCCCGACGTGTCGTCATTCCGCGGATCGGCGCCCGCGGCGTACGCGATCTCGAGTCCTTTCGGTGCCGCGCGCTCGAATCCTTGCAGAATCGTCACGACCTCTTCCGCTCGACCCTGGGCGCGCCAAGAGCCGAGCATCGACAGTCCGTCGCTCGCGAGCGCGCCGACGACGGCAAGCTTGCGAAGATTCTCCGCCCGCAGCGGCAGCACACCGCCTTCGTTCTTCAGCAGGACGATCGATTCTCGCGCCACACTGCGCGCGAGCTCGCGATGTCGAGGCGCGAGCAACGATCGCTTCTCGCGGCGCACATCGTGATATTGCATCGGGCGATCGAAGAGTCCGAGCGCTTCCTTCGCGTGCAATAGACGCAAAACGGCCTCATCGAGCAGCTTCACGAGATCGGGATCCTTCTCGAGTGCACTCTTTAGATCCTGCTCGTAGATCGCACCGACCATGTCCATGTCGACGCTCGCCTGCAAGGCAAGACTCGCGGCGGCGCTGCGGTCGGCGGCTACACCGTGCGCGAGCAACTCGGCGATCGCGTTCCAGTCGCTGATCAGCACGCCTTGATAACCCCATTGCTCTCGCAGCAGCGTACGCGCGAGCGCCCGATTTGCCGTCGTCGGCACGCCGCCGATGTCATTGAACGCGGACATGAACGAAGCGGCGCCTGCCTTCGCAGCGGCGTAGAACGGCGGCAAGTACACCTCGTGGAGCGTGCGCTCGGAAATATCCGCGGAGTTGTAGTCGCGCCCGCCGATTGCCGCGCCATAGGCACCGAAGTGCTTAGCCGTCGCCATGATCGTGTCCGGTCGTGATAGATCCGCGCCCTGATAACCGCGCACCTGCGCGATGGCGAGTTGCGCGCCGAGATACGGATCTTCTCCGGCGCCTTCGACGATCCGTCCCCACCGCGGATCGCGTGCGATATCGATCATCGGCGCGAAAGTCCAATGCAATCCCGCGGACGAGGCTTCGACGGCGGCGACACGCGCGGCCGCCTCGATGCTCTCGGGCCTCCACGTGCTCGCCATCGCCACCGGGACGGGGAAAATCGTTCGATAGCCGTGTACGACGTCCATTGCGAACAGCAGCGGTATGCCGAGGCGCGACTCCTCGACCGCGACCTTCTGCAGCTTCGCAAGCGGCTCGGCACCGGCGACGTGCAGATAGGAACCCACCTGCCCGGCTCGTACGCGCTCCAACTCCGCGTCATCGAGGCGCGAATTCAGCGCCTTGCTCCGACCGCCCGCGCGCTGCACGAGCTGTCCGAGCTTCTCCTCGAGCGTCATCTTCTGGAGCAGAGTCTCGGCACGCCATGCGGTTTGCGCATCCGCGTGTCCGACGAATAGAGAGACGCAGCCGATGCTCGCCATCAGCGCGGCGCGAGGAAAGTTCGCCAAGCTTCACCCCCAAGTGAGGTTCTTGTTGTTGCGCGCCAATGTAAACGTCCGGGCGCGCGGTGTCACGCATCCGGCCTGACCAACCGCTTACGGAGACAAGACCGTATCCCATGGCGCAAACTTGCGCCCTTCTTTTTCCGCAACACTCGAGGGTATTCGTGAACGGAATTCGAACGAGCACGGCGATTGGGTCGTTGATGGTGGGTC
>JAAYXG010000279.1 GCA_012516015.1 Lysobacteraceae bacterium
CGTCGCCGTCGTTCGTCGCTTCCTTCACGACCTGATAGAACGTCTCGCCGCTGCCGATCATGCCGAGATCGGTGCGCGCGCGCTCCTCGATCGCGACGGTGCCCTTCTTCAAGTCCTGCACTTCGGCGGCAAGCGTGCGGTTACGTTCGCGCAAGGATTCGTTCTCCTGGCGCTGCGCCGCAATTTCCGCACGCAATTGACTCACCTCACGCATACCGCCATCGCTGAACCAGAGCCGGTACTGCAGCAGTACCAGCACGATCAGCAAGGCGGCCGCGAGATACTTCATGACTCAGAACGCCCTCGAGAGGCACTCTCGCCTCGAGCCAGCGAAGCGAGGTGCGAAATCCAACGTCGTCTCTCTTATCACGAGAGGCCCGGCAGCGGTACCGGGAAGGCCTCGACGCCGGCATAGCGGGCTTCGCTGCCGAGCTCGGCTTCGATGCGCAAGAGCTGGTTGTACTTCGCGATACGATCCGAACGGGACATCGAGCCGGTCTTGATCTGCGTGGCGCGCGTCGCGACCGCGATATCGGCGATCGTCGAGTCTTCCGTTTCACCCGAGCGATGCGACACGACAGCCGAGTATCCGGCATCCGCCGCGAGATCGATCGCAGCCAGCGTTTCCGTCAGTGTGCCGATCTGGTTCGGCTTGATCAGGATCGAGTTCGCAATCTTCTTCTCGATGCCTTCGCGCAGGATCTTGGTGTTCGTGACGAACAGATCGTCGCCGACGAGTTGCACGCGCTTGCCCAACCGCTGCGTGAGCAGCGCCCAGCCGTCCCAATCGCCCTCGCTCATGCCGTCCTCGATCGAGACGATCGGGAATCGGTTTGCGAGATCTTCCAGATAGTCCACGAACTGCGCGGACGTGAACTTGCGATTCTCCGATTCGAGATCGTACACGCCGTCCTTGAAGAATTCCGAGCTCGCCACATCGAGCCCGAGGAAGACTTGCTTGCCGGCCTTGTAGCCCGCCCGATCGATCGCCTCGAGAATCGTCTCGAGCGCCGCTTCGTTCGATGGCAGATTCGGCGCAAAGCCGCCTTCATCGCCGACGGAGGTCGCGAGCTTGCGCTCGTGCAGCACCTTCTTCAGCGTGTGGAAGATCTCGGCGCCATAGCGAATCGCTTCCGAGAGCGACGGGGCTCCCACGGGCAGCACCATGAACTCTTGAATGTCGACGCTGTTGTCGGCGTGTGCGCCGCCGTTGATGATGTTCATCATCGGCACCGGCAGCGTCTTCGGGCCGGGACCGCCCAAACGACGGAACAGCGACTGATTCGTCTCTTTCGCCATGGCGTGCGCGGTTGCGAGCGAAACCGCGAGCAAGGCGTTCGCACCCAAACGCGCTTTCGTCTCGGTGCCGTCGAGATCGATCATGATCTTGTCGATCTCGGCCTGGTTGTCCGCATCCCGGCCGACGAGCGCCTTCTTGAGCTCGCCGTTGACGTTCGCGACCGCCTTCGTCACGCCCTTGCCGAGGTAGCGGCTCTTGTCGCCGTCGCGCAGCTCCACTGCTTCGCGCGTGCCGGTCGACGCACCCGAGGGCACAGCGGCACGGCCGACGGCCCCCGATGCCAAAATGACATCGGCTTCCACGGTGGGATTGCCGCGAGAGTCGATGATTTCGCGGCCGCGGATGTCGACGATCTTACTCATAACGAACTTTCCTCGTAGGGGTGGGATTTGACGATGCGATCCAATTCTTTGAGCGTCGTGAGCAGCGACTCCATGCGATCGAGCGGCCAGGCATTCGGACCGTCGGACAAGGCCTTGTCCGGATCCGGGTGCGTCTCCATGAAGAGACCCGCGACCCCGGCCGCGATCGCCGCACGCGCCAACACCGGCACGAACTCGCGCTGACCGCCTGAAGCGCTGCCTTTCCCCCCCGGCAGTTGTACGGAATGCGTCGCATCGAACACGACCGGACAGCCGGTAGCGCGCATGACGGAGAGCGAACGCATGTCGGAAACCAAATTGTTGTAACCGAAACTGAACCCTCGCTCGCACACCATGATCTGCTCGTTGCCGGTGGAACGCGCCTTGTCGACGACGTTCTGCATCTCCCATGGAGAGAGAAACTGGCCCTTCTTGATGTTCACCGGCCGCTGCTGCGAGCACACATTGATGATGAAGTTCGTCTGTCGGCACAGGAAGGCAGGCGTTTGCAGGACGTCGACGACGGCCGCCACTTCGGCGAGCGGCGTGTCTTCGTGTACGTCGGTCAACACCGGTACGCCGAGCTGACGCTTCACCTCGGACAGGATGCGAAGCCCCTCCTCCATGCAGGGGCCGCGGAAGCTCGACTTCGATGAGCGGTTCGCCTTATCGAAGGACGACTTGAAGACGAAGGGGATCCCGAGACGACTCGTCAGCTCCTTGAGCTTCCCTGCCGTGTCGAGCACGAGCCCTTCGCTCTCGACGACGCACGGGCCGGCGATCAAGAAGAAGGGACGGTCGTTGTCGACGGTGTAGCTGAAGAGTTTCATGAAGGGCGCGGGGCCTTGGGCGTGGGACTTGGGTCAGAAAATAGCGAACGAGGTCCTTATCCGGTGCACATGATAAAACTCGAGCGTGCGGTTCACACCCTTTCTGGCCCATGCCCCACGCCCCGAGCCCCACGCCCTCTCCTCAGGCATTCACCGCCACCGGCAGCAGCTGCTGCTTGTGCGCTCGCGCAGCTTTGATGAACCCCGTGAAGAGCGGGTGACCGTCGCGCGGCGTCGAGCGGAACTCGGGGTGGAACTGGCTCGCGATGAAGAACGGATGATTCGGCAGCTCGACCACCTCGACGAGGCCGTCGCGCGAGAAGCCGGAGAACCTGAGGCCCGCATTCATCAGCTTCTGCAGGTATCGATTGTTGAACTCGTACCGATGCCGATGACGCTCCATGATCGTGTCGGTGCCGTAGATCTGATGCGCTAGCGAGCCGTGCGACAAGCGCACCTCCTGCGCCCCAAGACGCATGGTGCCGCCGAGCTTCGAGTCCTCGCTGCGTTGTTCGACGGTGCCCTTCTGGTCTTGCCATTCGGCGATGAGCGCAACGACGGGATGCGGCGTCGAGCGATCGAATTCCGTCGAGTTCGCGCCTTCTAGGCCGGCGACGTTACGCGCATACTCAACGACGGCGAGTTGCATCCCGAGACAGATACCGAGATACGGAATCTCGCGCTCGCGTGCGTACTGAATCGCAGCCATCTTGCCGTCGATGCCGCGCTCGCCGAATCCGCCCGGAACCAAGATCGCGTCGGCACCCTCCAGGCACGAAGTCCCGTGCTTCTCCACGTCCGTCGCCTCGATGAACTGGATGTTCACGCGCGTACGCGTCCGCAGGCCGGCATGAATAAGCGCTTCGGTGAGCGAAATATACGAATCGCGCAGATTCACGTACTTGCCGACCATCGCGATCGTCACTTCCATGTCCGGGTTCGCCTTCGCGTTCACGACTTGCTTCCATTCGCTCAAGTCCGCGGGCGGTACGTTGAGACGCAGCTTATCGACGACGATCTCGTCCAAACCTTCCTCGTGGAGCAGCAAGGGAATCTTGTATAGATCGTCCGCATCGACGGCCGAGATGACCGCACGCTCCTCGACGTTCGTGAACAGTGCGATTTTCCGGCGCTGCTCTTCCGGCAGCGGATGGTGTGCTCGGCACAGCAGAATGTCCGGTTGAATACCGATCGAGCGCAGTTCCTTGACGGAATGCTGCGTCGGTTTGGTTTTGATCTCGCCGGAGCTCGGGATGTATGGGATCAGGGTCAGATGCATGTAGATGACATTATTGCGCCCAAGCTCGACCCCGAGCTGACGGATTGCCTCCAGAAACGGCAGCGACTCGATGTCGCCGACCGTGCCGCCAATCTCCACCATACAAACGTCGGCATCGCCCGCACCCAAACGAATGCAATGCTTGATCTCGTCCGTGATATGCGGAATGACTTGAACCGTCGCACCCAAGTAGTCGCCGCGCCGTTCCTTTGCGATGACGCGCTCGTAGATTCGACCGGTCGTGAAGTTGCTGTTCCTGGAAGTCGTCGTGCGCACGAAACGCTCGTAGTGCCCCAGATCCAGGTCGGTCTCCGTGCCATCCGTCGTCACGAACACCTCGCCGTGCTGAAAAGGACTCATCGTGCCTGGATCGACGTTGATGTACGGATCCAGCTTGACCATGCTGACTTTGAGGCCTCGAGCTTCGAGGATCGCCCCCAAGGAGGCCGCCGCGATGCCCTTGCCCAGCGAGGACACAACACCGCCGGTCACACAGATATAACGAGTCATCATGGCACCGTCGCGCGAGAGGAAAAGAAATTCGAACGGTAATGCGCGCCGGCGCATCGCCGTCATTTACGACGGGAGGGCAGTGTAGCCGAGAGCAGGTGACGATGAAAGTGAGGACGGGCCGAAACGTGAATTCTTTTTTCCGACTTCCACCGTCTAGGACGTGCCGAACGACGCTCGCGGCGCTTGCGCGGATCGTTCATTCGTCCGCTCCATCGGCGGCTGCATTGCGGGTTTGTCGACCCAGACGACGCGCAGACCCGACTCGCCCGCTTGCGCGGCGAACTGCGCGCTCACCCACAAATCGCCGACGGCGACGAGTCGATCTCCTGCGTAGATGATGGGCAGCCGTCCGCGCCACCAAGGCAGGATATTCGCCTGTTGAAGCCGCTTCTTGAGCGAGCGCCGATGCGCGTCGCCCGCAGCCTTCAACGTCTCTCCTCCCCGGCGGAACGCGACGCGCAGCGTGCTCGGCAGGCTCGCGGTCGCAATACCGCCGCCGACCGTAGGCTCGAGTCGAAGCTCACCGAGACCCGGCGGCAGAACGAGCGAGGATGCGACATCCCACGACAGTGCCGCATCAGGCACCTGCGGCAAGGTTGAGATGCAGTACAGGAGGTTTCGATGACGCCGAATCACGGCGCCCTCGACTCTCGCGGCCGGGACGCGATCGTGTTGCGCGACGAGCATGTCGTGATCGATTGCCGCAAGACGCCGGGCCGAAGGCGCACGCACGCCGTGAGAGCGCAACCAGTGTCGCAAGACGTTACGTCTTCGCGGAGGCGACATCTCTCTGAGTCCGCTCACGTCGAGACAACCGTCGACCGCGAGGGAACGCAAGTCGATGTCCGCGAGCGTCTCGAGAAGTTGCGCGGATTCGTGAACGAGCGCAGCGGAGCGCACAGCATTGAGAGCCGCCGCAGGCCAGCGCGTACGGAGCCTGGGCACGATCTCGTGGCGCAGATAATTGCGGTCGTAGGAGATGCTCTCGTTCATCGGATCGGCAACCCACGTGAGCCGCTCCTCACGCGCCCAGCGCTCGAGATCGGTGCGCGTGAAATCGAGCAACGGTCGCACGAGCGACCCGGGGCCGAAGGATCGAACCGCGGGCGAAGCGCTGAGCCCTCGTGGGCCCGCCCCGCGCAGGAGCGCAAGGAGCACGGTCTCGAGCTGATCGTCCGCGTGGTGGGCGGTCAGCAAGGCTTCCTCCTCGTTCATTTCGCGACGAAGCGCTTCGTACCTCGCCCGCCTCGCCCCTGCTTCCACACCGTCGCTGCCCACATTCACGTCGACGCGCACATGCCGAAACGGAACACCGATCTCGACCGCCGTGCGCTCACAACGCTTCGCCCAGTGCGCCGAGCCTTGCTGCAGTTGATGGTCGATATGAATCGCGCGCACCTGCTTGCCGAGCTCGTCGCGAATGCGCGCCATGGCAACGAGCAGGACCGTGGAATCGAGACCGCCGCTGTAGGCGACCGACACGCGACTCGTGCCGGCAGGCAGCAGCCGACGCAGAATTTCGTGCAGATACTGTGGAGTGAAAGTCGCCACGTAAAGCGCTCGTCGCTCTGCCAAACCGCGAGCAGCGCGATGCCGCTCGCCGTATCGAACCGCGGGCGCGGTACGTGCGTCAGGTTTCCTTGTAGACGCCGTAGTTGCGCAGGCGCTGCGTGCGCTCGCTCATGACCTGCTCGAGGGGCTTCGACTGCAGCTCGTGCAGGTGGCGCAGAACCGAATCGCGCACGGATTCCGCCATCGCCTGCGGGTCGCGGTGCGCGCCACCGAGCGGCTCGCGAATCACCTCATCCACGACGCCCAACTTCGCAATGCGCTCGGCGCTCACGCCCATCGCCTCGGCCGCAAGATCCTTCTTATCGGCGCTGCGCCAGAGAATGCCCGCGCACCCCTCCGGAGAGATCACCGAATAGATGCTGTATTGGAGCATGAGCAGGCGATCGCAGACGCCGATCGCCAATGCGCCGCCCGAGCCGCCCTCCCCGATCACGACGCTGATCACCGGCGTTTGCAGGCGCGCCATCTCGAACAAGTTGCGCGCGATCGCCTCACTCTGGCCGCGCTCCTCTGCGCCTACCCCCGGGTATGCCCCAGCGGTGTCGATAAACGTAATGAGGGGCATGCGAAAGCGCTCCGCCATCTTCATCAACCGTAGCGCCTTGCGGTAACCCTCCGGCTTCGGCATGCCGTAGTTCCTGCGTACGCGCTCCTTCGTATCGCGCCCCTTCTGATGGCCGATGATCATGACCGGCTTGCCTTCGAGACGCGCCGGTCCGCCGACGATCGCGTGATCGTCCGCGTACATACGATCGCCATGCAGCTCTTGGAAGTCGGTGAAGATCGCGCTCACGTAGTCGAGCGTGTACGGCCGCTGCGGATGGCGCGCGAGCTGCGCGATCTGCCACTGGCTCAGATTCGAAAAGATGCTCGTCGTGAGCGAGCGGCTTTTCGCACGCAGCCGTGCGATCTCTTCTCCGATGTTCACCTCCGAGTCGCTGGAGACGAACTTCAGCTCGTCGATCTTCGCTTCGAGCTCCGCGATCGGCTGCTCGAAGTCGAGGAAATTCATTGCCATAGGGATCTAAGTTCGGGTCTCAAGGAGGCGGAACATAGCGGGCGCGTCGCCTCAGGGCAAGAAAATCCCGCTTACGCCCCCTCGGGTCCGTGATTCGTGACTCGTGACTCGGGGTTGGTAAGAGGGGTGGTTCTTGCGACCCGCCAATCACGAATCACGGATCACGAATCGTCCGGTGGGCCACCGCTTCGCGCTAGATCTTGCGGCTTCACTTTGTCTACGTTGAACCGCGCGGCTCGTTCACGCATCGTCTTCAGAACGTCCGCGAGCGGCGGCGGCTCGTCTTGGATCCAGCGCAGCGGATTGATACGGGCGACGACAAAGGATCGCAAATACGGACTCACGAGCCCGCGCTCCTTGAGCTTGTCGACGACTTCGCTGACGCGCTGGTCGAGATCGAACAACTCGTCGGCGATGCGCTCGTGTTGCGGCAGCATCTTACGCAACGGCTCCGCGGAGAACTCCTCGAGACGACGGAGAATTGGATGATAGGAGCCTCCCGCGAAGTTGCCTTTGCGCTCGTAGCAGAGTCCGAGCGTCACGAGCGCCGCTTCCTCGAGGTAGAACGCGAAATCCTTCTCCGGCCGGCTTCCATCCTCGTCCAACAAGCCCTTGTAGATGCGAATGACCTCGAGCGCCCGCTCCCGCAGGTTGTGCGCCTTCTCGGTATTCAACGCGAGGATCTGCCATGCGATCTCGCGTTTCGGGACGACGATCGCGACGATCGACTTGGCGCCGAGCCGTCGCATCGCCTCCAGACGATGCCGTCCGTTCGGCGTCCAGAAGCCTTGTTCCGGTGCCGTGATCGCGATGACGGGATCCAAAAACAGACCGGTGCGATCGATTACGCCTGAGAGCTTCTTGTAGTGCGCGTCGGAGAGATCGCGCTGAAACGGCGTCGGCTCGACCCGATCGATCGGCAAAGCCGCGAGCAACAGGGGATTCTTGCCTAGCGGCTCACAGTAACTGCCGATGACCAGACCTCCTTCGCGCTCGATCCGTTCGGCGACCTGCGCGGCATCGGGGGGCAGGGAGTCCAATCTGCACTCGGCAGGCTGGATACCGCGCGTGCGTGGCGCCGCTTTCTTCGGCGTCTTCCGCCGCGCCGGCGCACGCTTGCGCTTCGCAGAGGTCTTGCTCTTCGTCGCCATTGCTCCGCCTCGTGATTCGCGGGTAGCAAGAAGGAAGTGACTCGTGATCCGTGACTCGCGGGTCGTAAGATCCTCGTGATTCGCGACTCGTCACTCGTGGGTCGTAAGAATAAGTCATCTCACGACCTGAGCGTCACAACTCGGGAGGCCATTCTTGCGACCCGCGAATCACCAGTCACGAATCACGGCCGGGGGATCGTCACCGGCCCAGATTCAGCAGGTTGGCGGGCGAGTATTGGTCGGTCAGGACGCGGGCGTCGCGGTCCCAATCCGGTTTCGTCTTGAACAGCGGCAGCATGCCGGAGGCGCTGAAACCGAAGCGGCGGAATGCCTCTTCGAATCGCTTGCTGTTCGACTGGAGCTGTTCCGCGCTCGGCAACGGCCCGTTCGAAGCAATGATCACGCGGTTGTCCTTCTTCAAATTGAAGAAGGTCGGGAACACGGCCGCATACGTCACCGATTCGTGGTCGTATAGGCGGCTCGAGGAGAACGTGTTTGCCGCCAGGATGCCGTTCGGCGCCAACAGGCCTTTTACCTCAGCGAGAAATTCTCGGGTCAGGAGGTGCTCGGGAATGTACTCGTGGTCGAATGCATCGAGCATCACAAGATCGTAGCGCCGCCCTTCTCGCAACGCGCGCTTCACGAACACGCGCCCGTCCGCCTCGATCGTCCGTACTTGCGCGTCTTCGACGAAACCGAAATGCCTTTTCGCCACGTCGACGACAGCCGGATCGATCTCCACGACGTCGATGCGCACGTTCGGTACGATCTGCTTCAGCGCCCGAGGAATCGTGCCGCCGCCGAGACCGACGATCAGGACGGACGACGGCGCCGGCTTCGCGTACAGCGCAGCCAACATCATTTGCGGATAGTTCATGACGATCCGATCGGGTTTCTCGAGGTCCATGCACGATTGCCGCCCCACCCGACATTCGCGTGTGAAGCACATGCAGCGTACGTTCCGCGTTTCATAGACGAGCACGTCGCGATACAGGGAGCGCTGCGAGTGCACGAGCTTCATGCCTTGAGCATCCACGCTGCAGGCCGGACCAGCGAATCCCAAGAGCACGGAAACAAGCGGCACGAGCAGACGCCTCGCGCGTCGATTGGCTGAGCGCATCAGCACCTCTTGCGGACAGTGAGCGCGATCCCACCGAGGACAAGCGAGATCGAAAGCAAGGAGAGCAAGATCGTATTCACTTCCATGAGCAGCACGAGATAGAACGACGTCGCCAACGTACCCGCGGCGCTCCCGAACGTCGACACGAAATACAGTTGACCCGCATGTCGGCCGGAAGTTGCGCGATCCTGCACCAGGAGTCGCACGGCGTACGGCGAGACCATCCCCGAAAACAGGGTCGGCACGAAAAACAGCGCCGCCGAGGCGAGCAGAGATCCGAACCGCGGATCCGGTATCGCGGCCGCAATCGCATCGAGCAGCCGCACGCCGACGGCGAGCATCGGCATGACGCTCAATGCAGCGGCAATCAAGATCGTCCCTAGCCGACGCACCGTCGGGTCGTGAGTCGACCAACGGCCGCCCGCGAGATATCCGATCGAAAGCGCGAGCATGAAGACCGTGATGATCGCACCCCAGACGTAGATACTGCTGCCGAACGTGGGCGCCAACATGCGCCCACCGAGCAGCTCGACCGCCATAACGAAGAAGCCCGACCAGCCGGCGATGAGGTAGGTGAGAACGGTGTGCACAAACGCTACTTCTTCTCGGGCTCCACGGGCTGGCCGCTGGCTGTCACGATCTTGAACTCATCGCGCGCCTCGCCGATGGCTCGCGGGGCATCGCCGCGCGCCCAGATCGAGACTGCGATGTTGCGCTCCTCCTCCGGCGGTACGGAAAGATCGATCCACTGCCGCGTCTGCCAGAGCAACGTACAACCGCTCTCCTCCAGCGCGCCCTCGTGACAATCGCTTCGCGCGATGTCGAGCATCAGCGATTTCAGAACGAGGTCGGTCGAGCGGTTGCCGACACGCCCCGTCAAGCGGAACGGCGCGCCTCCGCCGCTCAATTGCATGTTCTGCAGCTCCACTCGATCGATCGGAAAAGTGCTCAGCACCGCAGCCGGCGTCGTAGGCCGGCCGCGCTCCGCCTGCTGCGGGGGATCGACCGCGCGCAACCGCCCGAGCATGCCCCACGCGAGCATCGCGCCGAGGATCACGAGCCCAACGAGCGCGAACGGCCGCGCGCGCGGCACGGCGAGCATGGCCAGGAGCAAGATCGTCGCGAGAATCCAGTACATGTGCGCGAGCATAACCGTACACAGCGCAAAGGATAGCCGGAACCTGCATCGAAGCCATGCGTTGCATCGTTGAGCTGTTGAAGAAGGAGCGATTTCATGGGCACGAACCGCAACGAAGGCGAAGGCAACAAAACCGCCGACCGGAACTATCGAGAGGCGACACGCAAGTTCGTGCAATCCGAACGCGGCCAAGAGGAAATGAAGCACGCCGGCGATGTCGAGGGGAACGAGGAACAGGACATCCGTCGCGCGGAACAAGAGGCCAAAGAGCGCGCGAAAGAGCACGATCCCGAGGAAGTGCGCGATCATTCACGCCCGGGATGAAAGCGAGTTGACAGTGACGGCAAGAAAAGACCGCCACTACTAGGCCTGTCACGCGCGAGCTTCTGGCTAGAGCCTACAGCTTAAGTCGAGTCCGCTGCTAAACTGGCAGCATGTCGAGCTCGAGATCAAAGCGCGCCACCGATGGAGGCGGCATCGTCTACTCTACGGGCATCGGAGAACGATGCCCCAATTGCCTGCGCGCGATTCGCGAATGCATCTGCAAGACAGGGACGCCTGGCAAACCTTCGAAGGACGGAATCGTGCGCGTGAGTCGAGAAACGCAAGGACGCAAAGGCAAGGGCGTTTCCGTGATTTCAGGTCTGGGTCTGAGCGCGAGCGACCTCGATAAGCTCGCAACCGAGCTCAAGAGAAAATGCGGTTCGGGCGGTGCGGTCGTCGACGGTCGAATCGAAATTCAAGGCGACCACCGCGACCGGCTGGTCGACGAGCTCACGCGCCGCGGCTTCAAGGCAAAGCGCGCCGGCGGCTGAGACACGTTGGTAGGTGTGGTGGCGAATCGCAGGACAGTTCTTTTCTGGCCGTCAACCGTCAACTTTCTTCCGCTCACGCGTCGAGCCGCGGTGCGTACATCAGCCGAAAGCCATCGTTGCCGCAAAGCTGCGCGAGCTTCTCGGTCAGCTCTCGCGTCGGCCTGACGCACCACTCTTCGGAGAGCACGAGGTCCGCCCGAGCATCCTTGCCGCGATACCGAATCGCCACCGCACATCGCCCGCCTCGGTGCGGACGAAGCGTCGCCTCAAGCGTCTTCACGAACTGCCGATCGACATTCTCGGGCCAGCGGATGATGAGCCGCCGCGCGTGCTGCTCGCGAGCATGATCGATGTCGAATACGCGCTTCGCGTTGAGTCGCCAACCTTCGATGTACTCGTCGAATCGCAGCGATCCTTCGACGATGAGAATGGCGCTCTTCGCGATGAGAGACCGATATTGTTGCCACGTCTCTTCGAACATCGAAGCTTCGAGGCGGGCGCTGCGATCGTCCAACGTGAATATCACGCGTCCGCCGCGCTTGCCTACGTCGAACACCATGCCCGCAATCGTCACGGGCTTGCCTTGAAAGCGAAAGCCCTCGTTCGGCGCCGGCGTCGGTCTGTCGCCGGTGACATCTGCAATGCTCCCGCTCACGATCGGGCGAACCTCCGCCTCGAACTCTTCGAACGGGTGGCCGGTCAAATACAAGCCGAGCGTGTCGCGCTCGCCTTCGAGTCGCACACGCCGGCTCCATTCGGGCAGCGCCTCCGTCTCGAAGGAAATCGCTGCGGCCGGGTCCGGGTCCAACAGACCGAATAGATCGTCCTGACCGACGACTCGGGCTCGTATGGTCTGATCGGCGAGTTGCATGGCAGCCGGCAGCGAGTGCATCAACGTCGCGCGGTTCGCTCCCAGCGAATCCGCCGCACCTGAACGAATGAGCGCCTCCAGCACTCGGCGATTCATGCGCGTCATATCGCTGCGACGACACAGATCGGCAAGATCGCGATACGGACCGTTCGCTTCGCGTTCGGCGACGAGGCTCTCGACGACGGCCTGACCGACGCCTTTGATCGCCCCCAGGCCATAGCGAATCCTCCGTTCGCCGGAAACGGTGAACATGTACTGAGATTGATTCACGTCTGGCGGTTCGACGGTGAGCCCGATCTGATCGCATTCGTACTTGAGCGCGACGACCTTCTCCGTCTTGTCCATGTCCGAAGACAATACCGCCGACATAAAGGCCGCGGGATAGTGGGCCTTCAACCATGCCGTCTGATACGACAGCAGCGCGTACGCAGCCGAGTGCGACTTGTTGAAGCCGTAGCCCGCAAACTTCTCCATCAGGTCGAAGATATGCGCGGCAGTATCGTGGTCGACGCCCCGCTTCGTTGCGCCCTCGATGAACACGGAGCGCTGCTTCGCCATCTCCTCCGGCTTTTTCTTGCCCATTGCTCGCCGGAGAAGATCGGCGCCGCCGAGCGTGTAGCCTGCGAGCACCTGCGCGATCTGCATCACCTGCTCTTGATACAAAATGACACCGTAGGTCGGCGCGAGCACCGGCTTCAAATCCGGATGCAGGTAATCGATGGGGCCGGTCGTCTTGCCATGCTTGCGCGCAATGAAATCGTCGACCATGCCCGATTGCAGCGGACCCGGACGGAACAGCGCGACGAGCGCCACGATGTCTTCGAAGCAATCCGGCTGCAGGCGCCGGA
>JAAYXG010000280.1 GCA_012516015.1 Lysobacteraceae bacterium
AGAACTTCGTCGGTGTGTGCCAGCTTCCGCAGTCGCCCGGCGCACCGATCGAAGCGTCGATCCGCGAGTTGGAACGATGCGTCGCGGAGCTCGGCTTCGTCGGCTGCAATCTGAATCCCGATCCGTCGGGCGGACATTGGCGCTCGCCGCCGCTCACCGACCGCTATTGGTATCCGTTCTACGAGAAGATGGTGGAGCTCGATGTCCCGGCGATGATCCATGTCTCCGCCTCGTGCAATCCGAACTTTCATGCGACGGGCGCTCACTACATCAACGCCGATACCACTGCCTTCATGCAGCTCATTCAAGGCGATCTGTTCCGCGACTTTCCGACGCTGCGCTTCATCATTCCGCACGGCGGCGGCGCCGTGCCCTATCACTGGGGCCGCTATCGCGGGCTCGCCGACATGCTGAAGCGCCCGCCGCTCGACGAGCACGTGATGCGCAACGTCTTCTTCGACACCTGCGTTTACCATCAGCCCGGCATCGACTTGCTCGTGAAAGTCATCGACGTGGACAACATCGTCTTCGGGTCCGAGATGGTGGGCGCAGTGCGCGGCATCGACCCCGAAACGGGACACTATTTCGACGATACGAAGCGCTACATCGATGCGCTCGACATATCTCAGGCGGACAAGCACCGCATCTTCGAGCTCAACGCACGGCGCATCTATCCGCGGCTCGATCAACAGCTCAAGGCGCGAGGCTTGTAGCCATGGCCTCGCAGCGCTTCACGATGGATGCCGACTGGCTCGTATTTCATCCGAACCCGTCTCGGCCTTCGTTCCGCGCTCCGCCCGGCGCCGTGGATGCGCATTGTCACGTCTTCGGGCCCGGCGATGTGTTTCCCTACGCACCCGAGCGCAAATACACGCCGTGCGATGCGCCGAAGGAGAAACTGTGGGAGCTGCGCGATTTTCTGGGCTTCGAACGCAACGTCATCGTACAGGCGACCTGCCATGGCGCCGACAATCGCGCGTTGGTGGATGCGCTGCAAAGCTCCGACGGACGGGCGCGCGGTGTGGCGACAGTGCGGCCCGGTGTGGAGGATGCGGAGTTGCGAGCGCTGCACGCCGCCGGCGTGCGCGGTGTGCGCTTCAACTTCGTCAAGCGCCTCGTCGACACGACGGCACCGGACGTATTGCTCGAGATCGCGCGGCGCATTCAGCCGCTCGGCTGGCACGTCGTCATCTACTTCGAGGCACAGGATCTACCCGAGCTCTACGACTTCTTCAGCGAGCTGCCGACCACAGTCGTCGTCGATCACATGGGCCGACCCGACGTGAGCCAGCCGGTCGACGGACCGGAGTTCGAGCGCTTCATCGGACTCATGCGCGAGCACCCCAATTTCTGGTCGAAGGTGAGCTGCCCCGAGCGCCTCTCGCGCGTCGGCCCGCCCTCGTACGCTGATGTCGTGCCGTTCGCACGGCGCGTCGTCGAGACCTTCCCCGACCGCGTGCTGTGGGGCACCGACTGGCCGCACCCCAACATGAAATCGCACATGCCGGACGATGGGCAGTTGGTGGATCTCATCCCGAAGATCGCGCCGACCGCCGAGCTGCAGCAAAAACTGTTGGTCGACAATCCGATGAGGCTGTATTGGTCGGACTGATATCCATGCGGCTGCGCTAGAAGGTGCGCCGCAGCTTGCGTGAGGAGTAATTCCATGGCTTTAGACAAACCCTACAAAGACATCCCCGGCACCACCATTTTCGATGCCGATCAGGCGCGCAAGGGGTATTACCTGAATCAGTTCTGCATGTCGCTGATGAAGGCCGAGAATCGCGAGCGCTTCAAGGCAAACGAGCGCGCATATCTCGACGAATGGCCGATGACCGAAGAGCAGAAGCAGGCCGTGCTCGCGCGCGATCTCAACCGCTGCATCGAGCTCGGCGGCAACATCTACTTTCTCGCGAAGATCGGCGCGACCGACGGTCGCAGCTTCCAGTTCATGGCCGCGAGCATGACGGGCATGACCCAGGAAGAGTACGCAAAGATGATGCTCGAAGGCGGCCGCTCGCCGGAGGGCAACCGATACATTGGCGAGGACAAATAAGATGGCCACGATCACTGCGAGCGTTTACACCTCTCACGTACCGGCGATCGGTGCGGCACTGGACCTCGGCAAGACCAACGAGCCCTATTGGCAGCCCGTGTTCGCAGGCTACGAGCCGTCCAAGAAATGGTTCGCGGAGAACACGCCCGACGTTATCTTCTTGGTCTACAACGATCATGCGACCGCCTTCAGTCTCGATCTGATCCCCACGTTCGCGATCGGAACCGGTCCGGAATACCCGCCCGCAGATGAAGGCTGGGGCGCACGCCCCGTGCCGGTCGTACAAGGTCATCCCGAGCTCGCCGCACACATCGCACAATCCGTGATTCAGGACGACTTCGATTTGACGATCGTCAACCGGATGGATGTGGATCATGGGCTCACGGTGCCGCTCTCGTTGCTTTGCGGGCAACCGCAAGCATGGCCCTGCCGCGTCATTCCGTTCGCGGTCAACGTCGTGCAGTACCCCGTGCCGTCCGGACGGCGCTGCTTCAATCTCGGCCGCGCCATTCGCAAGGCCGTCGAGAGCTTCGACCAGCCGCTGAAAGTGCAAATCTGGGGAACAGGCGGCATGAGCCATCAATTACAGGGACCGCGCGCGGGTCTCATCAATCGCGAATGGGACAACGCTTTTCTCGATCGCTTGATTGCCGACCCGGAAGGATTGGCTTCCATGCCGCACATCGAGTACGTGCGGGAGGCGGGCTCCGAGGGCATCGAGCTCGTGATGTGGCTGATCGCGCGCGGAGCGATGAGCGATCGGCCGCCGCACGTGGTCCATCGCTTTTACCATGTGCCTGCCAGCAACACTGCGGTCGGCCATTTGATTTTGGAGAATCGTTGATGAGCGTCATACGTATTGCGTTAGCAGGTGCGGGCGCATTCGGGGTCAAGCACCTCGAGGCGCTGCAGAATGTCGACGGCGTGGAAGTCGTCTCACTCATCGGTCGAGAGCTCGAGAAGACGCGCGGCGTCGCGGAGAAGTTCGGCATCGAGCACGTCACCACGAATCTCGATGAGTCGCTGGCGCGCAAAGACGTCGATGCGGTCATCTTGTGCACGCCGACGCAACTGCACGCTGCGCAAGGGATGGCGTGCATGCGCGCGGGCAAGCACGTGCAGATCGAAATCCCGCTCGCCGATAGCTGGGCCGACGCGCAGGCCGTTGCCCGCATGCAGCAGGAAACGGGCCTCGTCTGCATGGTCGGCCACACGCGCCGCTTCAATCCTTCGCACCAGTGGATCCACCGTCGGATCGCGAAGGGCGAGCTCAAGATTCAGCAGATGGACGTGCAGACCTACTTCTTTCGCCGCACGAACACGAATGCCCTCGGTCAACCGCGCTCGTGGACCGATCACTTGCTGTGGCATCACGCCGCGCATACGGTCGACCTGTTCCGCTATCAAACGGGCGAGGACATCGTCGCGGCAAACGCCCTGCAGGGCCCCATGCATCCGGAGCTCGGCATCGCGATGGACATGTCGATTCAGTTGAAGACCCGCTCCGGCGCGATCTGCACCTTGTCGCTCTCGTTCAACAACGACGGGCCGTTCGGCACGTTCTTCCGTTACATCTGCGACAACGGGACCTACATTGCGCGCTACGACGACCTCGTTACCGGGCGCGATGAGCCTGTCGACGTCTCGAAAGTCGATGTCTCGATGAACGGCATCGAGCTGCAAGATCGCGAGTTCCTCGCGGCGATCCGCGAAGGCCGCGAGCCGAATGCGAGCGTGCAGCAAGTCCTGCCGTGCTATCGCACGCTGCACGAGCTCGAGCTCAGCTTGGCAAGCAACGGTGCATGAACGGATGAGCGCCGCCGCACCCGCTCGCCGCATGCTCGGCGATCGCGCCGTCTTTCCGATCGGGCTCGGCTGCATGAATTTGAGTCATGCGTACGGCGTGCCGCCGAGCGCGCAAGCGGCACGTGCGCTGCTCGAAGCGGCGCTCGATCTCGGTATCGACCATTTCGATACCGCGGCGTTATACGGCTTCGGCCGTAATGAGGAGCTCGTCGGAGAAGTGCTCGCCCCGTTTCGCGAGCGCTTCTTCCTGGCGAGCAAGTGCGGCATGACCGGCGTGGACGGCAAACGCGTCATCGACGGCCGTCCCGAAACGCTCAAGCGCACGTGCGAGGAGGCACTGCGTCGCCTCCGCACCGATCGGATCGATCTCTACTATCTGCACCGCGTCGATCGAAACGTGCCGGTCGAGGACAGCATCGGCGCATTGTCGGATCTCGTACGCGCCGGCTCGATTCGAGCGATCGGATTGTCCGAGGTCTCCGCGCAGACGCTGCGCAAGGCGCATGCGATCCACCCGATCGCGGCGGTCCAAAGCGAATACTCGCTCTGGACCCGCAACCCCGAGCTCGGCGTCTTGGAAACGTGCCACGAGCTCGGGATTTCGTTCGTGGCATTCTCTCCGGTAGGACGCGGCTTTCTTGCCGGCGCGGTGCGCGATGCGAATGCGCTCGTGGAGAAGGACATACGGCGCGGCATGCCTCGCTTCCAAGCGCCGCACTTCACCCGCAATCTCGAAATATTGGACCGATTTTGCGAGTTGGCGAGGGAAGCGGCGTGCTCTCCGGCACAGCTTGCGTTGGCCTGGCTGCTCGCGCGGGCTCCGCACGTCATCCCGATCGTCGGCACGACGTCAGTCGATCATCTGCGCGAGAACGTCGCCGCCGCGACGCTCGCGATCGATCCTGCGTTCATCGATCGTGCGGACGCATGCGTCGACGACACGACGATCAGCGGACCGCGCTACCCCGCCGCGACGCTGGCAGAGATCGATACCGAGGAGCGGTCGAAGTAGCCTCGGCAATCACGTCGCAGCGCGGGTGACAGATGAGTCGCGCCGCGTGTTGCGATAGCGAAGCGGCGACTTGCCCGTCGCTCGCGTGAAGAATCGCGAGAAGTAAGCGGGATCCTCGAAGCCGCAGTACTCCGCGATCACGGCAACGCTCATGCTCGTGTAGAGCAGACAACGCTTCGCCTCGAGCAAACGTCGCGCGTTGAGCAACTCGAGCGGGGTGCTGCCCGTCATGCGCAGGCAAGCTTGGCGCAATCGCTCGTGGCTGACGAACAAGCGCTTGGCGTATTCGGAAACACGCAGGGGCCTTGCGAACGTCGCTTCGACCAGCGAGCGGTAACGGATCGCGAGCTCCGCATCGGCACCGCCCGAACGCGCCGCATCCGGCTTCACTTCCACCTTGCAGCGAAGTGTCTGCACCATGATCCTGATGAGCAAGAGCTCCGCCGCGATGCGCCGC
>JAAYXG010000029.1 GCA_012516015.1 Lysobacteraceae bacterium
CGCGTCGATATCGGCCAGCCGCACTTCCATCTCTCGCCCGCGCACCAGAACGCGCAGCGTATCGCCGTCGCTCACCCAAACGAGAGGGCCGTCGAAGACACCCTCGTCGCCGGCCTTAGGCGCCGTTCGCGCCCCAGCGGCCTCGCGCACGCGCTCAGGATGACAATGTCGCTCGTTCGCCGCCCTATCGAAATGGCAGCCCTTGCGATTGACCTGTCCCGGATGAGCTTCGACAAGCGTGAGCGGCAGGAGCGCAACGATGCCGGCGATAATCATCCGGCGCGCGGCATAGACAAACGCGCTCGCACCCTCACCTTCGTTCGGAAGGAAGTGTGGACTGCGACTCGACGCGCTGCGTTCATCCATGCTGCGTTGCATGGACGAAGTGTACGCTAGTCGTTGCCCTGAGTTCCCAAACGCTGAATGCCGCTCCGCTGCGCGAGCGCCAACACCTTAGCCACGGTATCGTACCCGGCCCGCCGCTCCGCGCTGACGCGAACTACGGCGGTCGGGCTTGCAGTCGTAGCCCTCGGGCTGCTGGCGTCTCAGCCTTCGATGAGGCCGTCGTTCTTCGGCGGATCGCTCAACGGGAAGTTCTGTCCCGGCGGCGAACCGAGCGGCGCCTCTTGTGCGAGACGGGCTTCTGGATTGCGATCATGGGCCACTTCCAGCAGATAGCCGATGACTGCATAGAGATCTTCCGCCTGCATGTCTTCGACGGAATATCCCATCACATTGAGAGCGCGGCCGCGTTCGGCGTAGTGGGCACGGAATTGAGCGTTCATGAGCGGATCTGGCGAGCTGGCGTGTTACTGACGTCCCTTCATGGAACGCCGTCGGCGGTCGTCAGTTCCGGCGCGCATGGTTCAGAAACGTCACGGCGGAAGCGCTCGATGTCGCCGGATTCGTACTGGAGGATGGCTCGCGCATACGGCTCGCCAATGACTGGGATGTGGACGTGGGCGGTACCTTCTTCGCGAGCTACGGGACACCGCATGCCTGTTCTTCGATGGCTCCTAACGCCCGACTACAACGAGGCCCATGCAGATCATCTGCCTCTGGATCGCAATTCGCATCGGATCTGCCGCTCACGAAAGCGACAATGACCAAATAATAGGCGGCGCCGATATGGCGCCGCCTCTAAATCGTCACGTACCCCTTAGCGAACGCTTCCGCGTCGAAACAGATTCACGATCGCGAGAAGGATCACTGCACCGACGAGCGACACCAAGAACGACGCCAGCGTGACGCCTTCATTGATCGTGCCGACGCCGATCAAGGGAGAAATAATGAATCCCGCGAGCAACGCGCCGACGATTCCGACGATGACGTTGAGCAGAATGCCCTGCTGAGCATCGGTGCGCATGATGATGCTGGCGAGCCAGCCGACGACGCCGCCGACGATCAGCCAAATGATGATTCCCATAAAACCCTCCTCGAGTTCGTGTGCGATGCGATAGAGCCATCGACCACGAAATGACGAGGAAAGGAAGTTGGTTCCGCCATTTGGGCGCGGTTAGTCCGTAAAACGAGACACGAGTTTCGCAATAACGGCCTTTGTAGGATTTTCAGGCATATATCGAACGCTCACCTCGGACCCGACCGCCGGAAGAGACGCCCTCAGCTCGCCGAAGGGGCGGCGATCGACGTGACACGCACGCACGAGCGAGCCGTGCTCGCATGGCTGGAACTCGAAGTACACGCGTGTGAAGCTTCCGAAGACCGGCGGGCGCCAGATGCGCAGCACGCGCCCCTGCGCGATTTTCCCGCGCTTCAGGATCTCACGTTGGAGCGCGCTCCCCTTGGAGACAGACTGGCACGACGCGATCATGGCGACGAGCGCGCCGGTAAGAAAGGCGATTGCTGACATGAGCTCTGCAGGCATAACGATGAGCACCCAAGCGAAAGTCGCGATGAGCATGCGACAGGCCGAAGGGCCGGTCAGCGCATTGCATCACGAAACACCGCGTAAAGGTGTACGGTCAACGCTGAACCGTTCGTTGCGTGAGTCCCGCAGGGCGAATGCTTCGTTCGTGGAGCCACTCCTCGCTTGAGGAGTGGCTCCGTTCCTTTCGATCAATGCGCCGCGGCCGGCACGGTGCTGTGCGCGACGATCGGCGCTTTGGCCGAACGCGCGGCGAACAAGACGATCACGAGGTACGCGATCGCCGGAACCACATAGGCGCCGTGCAGGAAGCCGGCGTCTGCGACGCGGGCGACGACCTGCGGGAGCAGCGCCCCGCCCACGATCGCCAAGCACAGCAGACCCGAGGTCGATGCCGTCGAAGCGCTTGAACGCTCGAGCGTGATCGTGAAAATCGCAGGGAACATGATGGAGTTGAACAAGCCGATGGAGAGCGCGGCGTAGCCCGCGGTGGCGCCGCTCGTCTGCCACACTACAAAGCAGAGTACCGCAGCCACGAATGCGAATACGGTCAGGAGTTTCGATGCCTTGATGCGCGTCAACAGCAAACTGCCCGCGAACCGTCCCACCATTGCCCCGAACCAATATAGCCAGCCGAGCATCTTGCCGGCGCGCTCCGCGGGCTCGCCGACGAAATGGAAGATCCCGAGAACCCGGGTGCCTTCCGGATTCTTGAGCTCCGGCAGCAGTACATCCGGCTGCGTCAGGAAGTTGATCATGATGCTGGCAATGGACACTTCGGCGCCGACGTAGACGAAGATCGCCAGCGCGCCGAACAGCGCCCACCTGGACTTGAGGGCGTCGAATACGGATCCCCGCTCCTGCGTCACCGGCGGCGCGTGCTCGTTGATGCGACGAGACGCCCACCACAGGAATAGCATGAGCAGACCGATCATGACGGCGACCATGAGAAAGGACGTGTCGATTTTGGCAAGGGAGGCCGCGCGCGCCGCTTCGACATCGGCATCCGCCGCAGCCGCTGCGAACAACCCTCCGCTCAGCATGACCACCGATCCCAGGTAAGGCCCGAGAACGGTGCCAAGGGAATTGAATGCTTGCGAGAGCACCAAGCGTGCATGCGAGCCTGATTGCGAACCGAGCGCCGCCGCCAACGGATTCGCCGCGACCTGCAGCACTGTGATGCCGCCGCCGAGAATGAAGAGAGCGACCAGCACGAGCTCGTACAGCCTCAAATGCGTGGCCGCCGGGAAAATCAAGCACGCGACGACCATCGCAGCCAAGGAGAGCTGGATCGCACGCGTGTAGCCGGCGCGCTGCACGAGCGCCCCCCCGGGGAGCGAGAAGATGCCGTAAGCAATGAAGAACGCGAACTGCGTGAGAAATGCCTCGGTGTAGCTCAGGCTGAAGATTTCCTTCACCGCGGGGATCAAGGGGTCGATCAGATTCGTGATGAAGCCCCAGGCGAAGAACAGCGTCGTCACCGAAATGAACGCGATGAGCGATCCGCGATTGGACGTGGTCATGGACTCTCCCGAACGTCTGGACGATTTTCTTGGACGAAGTGGATCAGCGACAGGCAAGCTTCAGCCTTGGCCTGCGTCCGCCTTCGTGACACTCGCGCTCACACTCATACCGTGCAGCCCCCTGCTCGTTTTGTTCTTGAACGTCGATTGTGGACGCGCGAGGCGACGAGTGCCTTGCGGGTCATTGTTCGAGTCCACCGCTGACAGCGCTGTCTCTAGCATGCCAAAGGCGGGTTCGAAAGGGAACCGAAAAGCGTCATAACGAGCCAAGGAGTCGGGTCGCTCGGCCGCCGTGGAGGGCTTCGGCAGCCCTCGGATATCTCTGGCGCTGCGCTACTTGAGCACGACGGTCTTCGTGCCGTTGATGAAGACACGCCGCTCGGCGTGCCATTTGACCGCTCGATTCAAGACGACGCTCTCCAACTCCGAACCGATGCTGACCAGCTCTTCCGGGGACATCGTGTGATCGACGCGAGCGGTCTCCTGCTCGATGATCGGCCCTTCGTCGAGATCGGTCGTAACGTAGTGTGCCGTCGCCCCGATCAGCTTGACGCCGCGTGCGTGCGCCTGGTGATAGGCCTTGGCCCCCTTGAATCCGGGCAGGAACGAGTGGTGGATATTGATCGCCCTACCTTCGAAGAAGGCGCAGGCTTCGGGCGAAAGGATCTGCATGTAGCGGGCAAGCACCAACAGCTCGGCATCGACCTTTTCGAACACGTCGATCAACCGCTCTTCCTGCTCATGCTTGCGGCCGTCCGAGATCGGCAAATAGTGATACGGCACGCCGTGCCATTCGCTCAGGCTGCGCATGTCCTGATGGTTCGATACGACGGCGACGATCTCGATCGGCAGTGTCCGCGTGCTCCAGCGATGGAGCATGCTGTTCAGGCAATGACCGTATCCGGAAACGGCGACCACGGCGCGGCAGTGCTTTTGCGCCTCGTGAAACCTCCACTGCATCTGGAATCTTGCAGCGACGCTGCGGGCGAACGCCTCGTTGAGCTCGCCCAAGCCCGGTGCACCTTTGCCGTTGTCGTGAAAGACGGTCCGCATGAACGACTTGTCCGCATAGGGATCGTCGTAGTGCTGCGCCTCCGTGATGAGACAGTTGTTCGATGCGAGGAATCCCGCGACGGCCGCAACGATGCCGGTCGTGTCCGGGCAC
>JAAYXG010000281.1 GCA_012516015.1 Lysobacteraceae bacterium
AGAGAAGGATGCGCCCTCGCTGGCGTCGGTAGCCGAACTTCGCCACCGACACTCTGACTAGCGCCAGCCTTCTAGGTAGCTCTCTAGCGGTAGCTCTCTAGCGGGAGCCCTCCCGCGGCAGTGTCAATCGGCATAGGGGCGCGGAGTGGTGACTCCGCGACCCCTGCCACACCACCCGGCATGCGGGTCCGCACCGGGCGGTTCGGTGAGTTGAGGTCACGCGGCCAACCGAGGGATGCCCAGTTGATCGAAGTAACGGATCGGCAAGGCGCGATTAAGCAACCGGCTGGAGTTATACCACCACCGCCGAGCATTGCCGGCGATTTGGGCTGCATGATCTTTGGAGACTCCGCGAGCGCGCAGCTCGCGATAGATCACTCGACCACGCTTCCATTGCTTCAGATGTAATGCGCGCAGACGATGACGCAGCCATTCATCCAGTGAACCGAACACCCCAGGCGTCTGCGCCAGTCGGTAGTACTCCCGCCAGCCTACGAGGTATCGCCGGAGTTCCTCGGCCACTTGATTGATACTGCGACCCGCATTACGCGCGGTGATCTGACGTACCCGCGCTTTCATCTCGCTCAAAGGTTTCTTGGCGACCGCTCGCTTGACTACCCCGCCTGGCGCAAACCAGAACGTGTAGCCCAGGAACTTGCGGCCACTGATGGGGGCCACCGCACTCTTGGACTCATTGATGCGAAGCCTTAAGTTGGCGTACCGCCCTTCGAGCCACCGCATGACCCGCTCACCCGCACGGCGCGAGCGCACGTACACGTTGCAGTCATCCGCATAGCGCACGAAGGCGTGTCCGCGTTGCTCCAATGCTTGATCAACTTCATCCAGCAGCACGTTTGCCAACAGCGGCGAGAGCGGTCCACCTTGCGGTGTCCCCTCGTGCCGCTCCATCACCATCCCGTGGGCCATCACACCCGCTGCGAGATAACGACGGATCAGTCCCAACACTCGACGATCCGCGATGCGCGCCGCGAGCTTACTCATCAACACATCGTGATTGACGCGATCGAAGAACTTCTCCAGATCCACATCCACCACCCAACGGCGTCCGTCCTGGATGTAGCTTTGCGCCGCGAGGACCGCCTCGTGCGCACGCCGTCCAGGTCGAAATCCATAGCTGTGTCGCGAGAAGCTCGGGTCGATCGCGGGTTGCAGCACCTGTAACAGCGCCTGCTGGATGAAGCGGTCGAGTACTGTTGGAATGCCTAACTCGCGCATCCCACCGCCGCTCTTTGGAATCGCTCGACGCTGCACGGCTTGCGGCTGATAGTGCCCCGCGAGTAGTTGCTCGCGTAGCACCGGCCACTCATCACGCAGATAGTCGGGCAACTCCTCCACTGTCATCCCATCGATACCAGGACCACCTTTGTTCTGCTTCACTCGTTTCAGTGCGGCCTGAAGGTTCGGGCGCGATAACACCCGTTCCATCAGATCGCTCGCTCCCAAGCACCCGGTGTCGTGATCCGCCGTTCGCGCTTCCTCACTGCGTGCTGCTTCTACAGACTTCATCCGCGAAGCCGCACGCGAGCTCCCGTTCTCACGAGACATCTGAGGCGATTTGCGATCGAGACTCACGAGCGTTGCGCTCTCCTCATCGTTCGGCCCTTCATCGTATGCACGACTATTACGGCCTCGGCTGACTTCTCGCTCCGCCGCTCATCGCGTCGTCATCCTTTCGGATGCAAGGCGAGATCTCCCCAGGTAAGAACGCGATCCTTCACGATACGACCGCCGGATTTACGCCGCCTGAGCCTTGATCATCGGGACTTGCGCTTCTTTGCACGCTCGCCCCGCTCGGCATCGCCTTCTATCCGGTTTCTGTTCGTCGGCCCATCGCTTCGCTTCACGCTTCCTTCCCACGCTCGGTCGCCCTCACGCAGCTGCGCTTCGCTTCTGTCTCGATGATCTGAGACACAGAGGACTTGCACCTCCAAGATCGCGCCCATGCTGGGCGCACAAAAAAAAGCCGGGCTGATTTCTCAGCCCGGCCTTGATTCGAACATCGATCCTGTCGCGCTTTAGATCGAGCGCGTCACCAAGTTCTCGAGATACTCCTGACGGCCCGAGACCGGCTTCGGATTGATGTTGTTCTGCACGGCGAAGTCCGAGATCGTCGCGAGGGAGGCATCCTTCGCATAGATCTTCTGGCCGAGCTCGCCGTTCCACTTCGCATAACGCTGCTCGACGAACTTGTCGATACCGCCCTGCTCGATGAGCTTCGCGGCCGAGAGCAGCGAACGCGCGAGCAGATCGAGACCGCCGACGTGTCCGTGGAACATGTCGACCGGATCGATGCTCTGGCGGCGCACCTTCGCATCGAAGTTGAAACCGCCGTCCTTGAAGCCGCCGGCCTTCAAGATGCGGTACATCGCCAGCGTCATGTCGAGCGGATCGTTGTGGAATTGATCCGTGTCCCAGCCGTTCTGCGGATCGCCGCGATTGATG
The DNA here is from genome assembly GCA_012516015.1 of Lysobacteraceae bacterium. Classification (GTDB taxonomy): domain Bacteria; phylum Pseudomonadota; class Gammaproteobacteria; order Steroidobacterales; family Steroidobacteraceae; genus Steroidobacter. The sequence goes on from JAAYXG010000281.1 coordinate 2,464, forward strand.
TCGATCGAGCCGAAGATGCCGAGCGCATCGGCCATCGCGATCTCATGATCGAAGCTGTGGCCCGCGAGCGTCGCGTGGTTCGCCTCGATGTTGACCTTCACTTCGTTCTCGAGGCCGTTCTTCTTCAAGAAGCCGTACACCGTCGCGGTGTCGAAGTCGTACTGATGCTTCGTCGGCTCGTGCGGCTTGGGCTCGATGAGAATCGTGCCTTTGAAGCCGATCTTGTGCTTGTAGTCGACGACGAGCTGGAGGAAGCGGCCGAAGTTCTCGAGCTCTCGCTTGAGATTCGTGTTCAGCAGCGTGTCGTAACCTTCGCGGCCGCCCCAAAGAACATAGTTGGAGCCGCCGAGGCGCTTGGTCGCATCCATCATGTGGCGCACTTGAGTCGCCGCGAACGCCCAGACTTCGGGGTCCGGATTCGTCGAGGCGCCGCCCATATAGCGCGGGTGAGAGAACAGGTTCGCCGTGCCCCAAAGCAGCTTCACGCCTGTTTCCGCCTGCTTGCGCTCCAACCGATCGACGGTGATGGCAAGGTTCTGCACGTGCTCTTTGATGTTCGTCGCCACGGGCATCGCGTCGACGTCGTGGAAGCAGTAGAACGGCGTACCGAGGCGAGTGAAGAAGTCGAATGCGGCATCCATCTTCGCCCACGCGGCTTCTTGATTCATCGGGCCGGCATTCCAAGGGCGCGCGAACGTGCCGGCACCGAAGATGTCATGACCGTCCCAGGCGAAGGAATGCCAGTAACACACTGCCGGGCGCAGGTGGTCTTCCATTCGCTTGCCGAGCACGACGCGATCCTTGTCGTAGTAATGGAACGCGAGCGGATTGTCCGACTCGGGTCCCTCGTAGCGAATGGGTTCGACGCCACCGAAATACGATGACGCCTGTTTAAGCGGGGCTGCACTCGACATGGTCACTCTCCTCGAAAACGCGCGCGAAGATCTTGATAAAGCTTTGAGAACAAACGCCTTTTGGGCGCCAGCTGATCGATGTCCCTTTGGTTCGGTTCAATAACAACGCGTACGGGCGGCGGCCGGCACACATCCTCCGCCGCTTCACCCGTCTTGGCTAGTCGCGCAAGCCGTGCAGCGCCGTAGGCAGGACCCACCTCGGATCCGTCTCGATAGATCAGCGGCCTGCCGAGCGCGGCGGCCAATACGCCGCCCCACCACATCGATCGCGCACCGCCGCCAATCACGGAAATCTTGTCGATCGTCGCACCCGCCTCGATGAGCACGTCGAGACCATCGGCAAACGCATAGGCAACGCCCTCGAGCACGGCTTGCCCGACCGCACTGGCATCGGTGTCGTGCGACAGCCCGAATAGGACGCCGCGTGCCTGGGGATCGTTATGGGGGGTGCGCTCGCCCGATAGATACGGCAAGAAGATCTCGGGTCCGTCCAGGCGCCCGCGGGCCTCGACCTTGCCGAGCAACTCGGCCGCATCAGCCGCGCCAGTCAGCTTCACGGCCCAATCGACGCAGCTCGCCGCGCTCAGCATCACGCTCATCTGGTGCCAACGGCCAGGCAAGCAATGACAGAACGCATGCACAGCGCGGTCGGGATTCGGCAGGAATTTCGGCGTGGCGAGAAACAGAACCCCGGATGTACCGAGCGACAAGAACGCATCCCCCGCGTTGATGACGCCGATGCCTGCAGCGCCTGCCGCGTTGTCGCCGCCGCCGCCGGCAACGGGTACGCGAGACATACCCCAGGCGGCCGCTACGTCGGCGAGCAGCGTGCCTGTCGCATCCGAGCCTTCGCACAAGCGCGGCATGTGCGACTCATCGAGTCCGGTCGCCGCAAGCATCTCGGGCGACCAGCGACGATTCGCGACATCGACCCACAACGTGCCCGCCGCATCCGAACAGTCGCTCGCCTTCTCGCCGGTCATCAGCAACCGAACGTAATCCTTCGGCAATAGCACGGTGCGTGTGGCCGCGAACACCGAGGGTTCGTGCTCGCGCACCCACAGCAGCTTCGGGGCGGTAAACCCGGGCATCGCGATATTGCCCGTGATCCGCCGGCTCGCCGGCTCGGCCTGCTCGAGCGCTATGCATTGCTTCTCGCTGCGTCCGTCGTTCCAGAGAATCGCGGGTCGCAGGGGCTTGTCGTTTTCGTCGAGCAGCGTCGCTCCATGCATTTGGCCGCTCAGGCCGACGGCGCGAACGCTGCGCCGAGCGTTTGCGCTCAGCGACTTGACCGCCGCGTTCGTCGCGGTCCACCAATCGGCCGGGTCCTGCTCGGACCAACTCGGCTGCGGGCGCGATACGTTGAGCGGCGCAGACGCCTGTTCGACGACCGCATCGTCGTCGTCGACGATCACCGCCTTGACGCTCGATGTGCCGATATCGATACCTAGGTACATCGCTCTCTCTTCAGTTGATGGGTATCAGCTGTGGACGTTTGAGCCGCGTGCGAGTCGGTGCGGCACGTGACGAAGGTTGGATTTCACTGTGAGCAAGGCCGACTCGGACAATCTCTCGTTCGTGAACAGTACGATTTGCTTCGGCTCCGCGGCCAACGCCGCGAGAAAGTGGATCGAATTACTTGTGCGGGCGCTTATGTCGATCCGCTCGTGAATCCGTTGCGACCTCCGGTGCTTGGCGATGCGCCAAGGGCCGAGCCATGCGCATCCCGTGACACCCCCGGATCGCATGAGCTTCGTGCCGTGTGAGGGTAATGATACCGCTACCAAAATTCAACCGGACGGCTGCCAATGGGAACATTTGTCAGCAAAACGTGCACCCGCGCACATGATCGGCAGCTGCGGCCGCGATCGCACTGAGCACTACAAGGACCGGACGGCGTCGATTGCAAACGTGTCTTCTCCGATCCGCAATGGGTTCGACAATGGCGCGCCGAACTCCGCAAGCTCGATCTCGAACACATCGCCCGCTTGAACGCGGATGCTGTCGGCAAAGCTCAAGGTCGCCGTGCCGAAAAAATGCAGATGCACGTCGAGCGGCCGGCGATGCTCCGCATATTTGAAGTGGTGATATTCGAGGTTCGCGAACGAGTGGCACATGTTCGCTTCGCCGGTGAAGAACGGCTTCTCCCACACGACTTGCGAGCCGCGTCGAATTCGGCTCATGCCTTCCAGGTGCTCGGGCAACGGTCCGAGCCGCAGCTCCGGACCGACAGCGCACTGGCGCAGCTTCGAATGCGCGAGATAAAGATAGTTCTGCCGCTCCATCACGTGATCGGAAAACTCGTTGCCTAGCGCGAATCCCAATCGATACGGCACGCCGTCGGCACCGATCACGTAAAGCCCGACGAGCTCCGGCTCCTCGCCGCCGTCGAGAGCAAAATGCGGACGGGTCAACGCCGCGCCCGGATCGACGACGACACGGCCATCGCCCTTGTAAAACCATTCCGGCTGCACCCCAGTCTCACCTGGCTTCGGTTTGCCGCCATCGATGCCGAGCTTGAAGATGCGCATCGAATCGGTGAGCTCGCTTTCGGAGCGCTCCATCTTCTTATGCATCGCATCGCGCGTCTCCGCGCTGCCGAGGTGCGTCAGCCCAGTCCCGGAGACGAGGCATCGCGCGGGATCCGGATGCGTGAGCGGCGCGCGGATGCGCCCCTCGCGGCGCAACGCGTCATAGGATGTCGGCGCACCGCCCTTTGCGTCCCTTACCAGCGCTTCCAGCGACGAGCGCCGCTCGATCGCACGAAGCGCGAGCTCGTACATCGATCCGAAACCGGCGACCGGGTGCACCTGATCGCCGTCCACGCGGCCGACACCGAGTGCCTCTTGACTATCGACGTATTGAACTAAGCGCACGGATGACCT
>JAAYXG010000282.1 GCA_012516015.1 Lysobacteraceae bacterium
GCAACCTCGCCCGGACGCACGAAGCAGCAGAGGTTGTCGACATGCCCGCTCGTCTCGTCATCGACGACTCCTTTTCCGAGCCAGATGACGCTGGTTACGCCGAGGTATTCGTGCAGCAGTATCTCGAGCTGTCCCTTGTCGAGATGCGGATTGCGGTTCGGATTGAGCAGGCACTCTTCGGTCGTGATGAGCGTGCCTTGCCCGTCGACGTGGATTGCGCCGCCTTCGAGCACGAAGGGCGCGCGATAGCGATCGCATCGTTCGATTTCGAGCACCTTGCGCGCGACGAGATCGTCTTGATCCCAGGGAAAGTAGAGGCCAGAGCTCAAGCCGCCCCAGGCGTTGAACATCCAATCGACGCCGCGCACCTGACCCGTATCGTCGACGACGAACGTCGGACCGACATCTCGCATCCAAGCATCGTCGCTCGAGAGCTCTACGACTCGAATCGCATCGGGCAACATCGCGCGCGCATTGACGTACTGCGAACGCGACACGCCCACCGTCACCGGCTCCCCGATGGCGATGGCGCTTGCGACCGCGGCGAACGCGGCTTGCGCCGGCTTAGCCCCCAGCCGCCAATTGGTCGGTCGTTCCGGCCACAACATCCAGCAGCCGGAGTGCGGTTCGAACTCGCCCGGCATTCGGAAGTTGTCGCCGGCGGGCGTGGTTTTCAGGAGAGCGGGCATTTCAGCCGGTCATTCGCGTTCGAGCAACTCGATCATGTCCGCGTGCGCGCCGGGCTGCTGCCGCAAATCATCGGCGACGTTCCTGCGGTCGGTACGCGAGCGATTCTGCGAGACCTTCCACTTTCCGATCAGCTTCTCGATCGTGATTTCGATGCCGACGATGGCGTTCAGTAGCTTGTCCGTGTAGTCGCTCGGTGCATCGGTAACGCGCCATGGATGCTCGCGCCCGGCCTCGTGCTCCACGGTCAGCGCGTTGAGCTGCTCCAGTAGCCATTCGCGGTCGTGGATGACGCGAGCCCTCCCGTACGCGTGCACCGCGACATAGTTCCAAGTAGGCACGACTTTGCCATCCTTCCGCTTCGCTTCGTACGCGGACGGCGAGACGTATGCGTCGGGACCTTGGAATATCACGAGCGCATCGCGTGCCTGCTCGAGCGACGACCACACCGGATTGGCTCGCGCGACGTGACACCGCAAACTCCCCCAGGGCGCGGGGTTGGTGTCGGAAACGAACGGAATGTGGTTCGCGTCGAGGCCCTTTGCCGTCTGAACGACGAGCACGCCGAGGGGATAGCTGCGCATCAGCGCATGCATGACCTCGGGCCGCGCTTCTTCGAAATGCGAAGGAACGTACATGCCGGCCGCCTAGCGGCTCAGCGTGAACTCGGCGCTGCAGTATGGGCATTTCGCCCAGCCGGTTTTCTCGATCGGCAGATACACGCGCGGGTGCGAGTTCCACAAGTGCATCCCCGGCATGGGACACGACAGCGGCAAGTCCGCGGCGGTCACCGTGTACTGGTTCTTCGCGTTCGGCTGGATGAGCTTGGTGGATTCCTGGGGTTCCATGGTCGGCTCGGGTCGATTCGGTCGTGAGGTAAGGGATTATTGCAGATCGCGTGGAGTGTAGGGTGTGAAGTGTAAAGTGTAAGGTCAGAAGGCCAAGAGGACACCGTGTTCACGCCAGCAGTCTGACCTTACACGTCACACTCCACACGTTACACATTCAGCTCGCGCTCCCATATCTCCACCACCCCTTTGCGCTCCTGCACGAACTCGTCGGCACCTACGATGTTCTTTGCGCCATCGAGAGAGAGACGGTGCAAGCGATGGCGATACTTCCGATAGGTCTCGACGAGAAAATCGACCGTGCTTTGCGGGACGAGGTTGCCGGACGCGAGGCTCTCGAGCTGACGGATGTTGTCCGAGAAGATCACGATTTCCGGGTAGCGGTCGGCCCACCTGAGCATCCAGAACTGCACGAGAAACTCGATATCGGCGATACCGCCCGGATCCTGCTTCAGGTCGAACTCTCCGGGTTTCGCCTTCGACAGATTCTCCCGCATGCGCGCACGCATGTTGCGTACCGCCTCTTGAAGACCGTCGCGCTTGACCGCCTTGCGTAAGACTTCGATCCGAGCCTCCTCGAACTGCGCGCGCAATGTCTCCTCGCCGGCGATCGCACGAGCGCGCAGCAGCGACTGATGCTCCCACGTCCATGCCTCTTGGAACTCGTATTCTCTGAAGCCCGCGAGCGATTGCACGAGGATGCCGCGATTGCCGCCGGGCCTGAGCCGCGTGTCCACTTCGTATAGGCGGCCCTGTGCCGTGTGGACCGTCAGCAAGTGCACGAGCCGCTGCCCGAGCCGCTGGAAGAACACGACGTTGTCTACGGCATTGGCGCCGTCGGTCCGCTGTGCATCGCCGCACGAATCGTGCAAGAACACGAGGTCGAGATCCGATCCGTAGCCGAGCTCGAGCCCGCCGAGCTTGCCGTACGCCACCACAATCATGGTCGGCGTGCGCGCGTTGCCCGCATCGTCGATACATCTGGGAGTGCCATAGCGCGCGGTCATCTGCGTCCACGCGAGCGCGAGCGCCTCCTGCACGATCAGCTCGGCAATATCCGTGAGCCGGTCGCTGACTTTCATGAGCGGCAACCCGCCGATCAGATCCGCAACCGCGACGCGGAAAACCGCGGCGCTCTGGAACTGGCGCAGAATCTCGACTTGACGCTCCGGCTCCTCCGTTTGCATGAGCGCCCGCCGCGCGGCCAGATCACTTGCGAACTGCTCCCTGCTCGGCTCCTCCTCGATGACGCGCTCGTCGATCAGCTCATCGAGCAGCAGCGGATGTGCCGCAATCTGATCGGCCAAGAATTGGCTTTGCCCGCAGAGCTGCACGAGCCTGCGCAATGCCGCCGCATTCTCGTTGAGCAGTGCGAGGTACGCAGTGCGCCCGCCGATGCGCTCGAGAATCTTGAGCGTGCGCGTCAGCGTCAGAGAAGGAGCCTCAGTCCGCGCGATGAGCGCCAGCAGCTTCGGGAGGAGCTGCTGCAAACGTCTCCTGCCGGTTTCATCCTGTCGACGAAAGTACGCACTCGATGCGAGCTGTTCGAGCTGCGCCGAGATGTCATCGATATCGCCGAACCCGAAGGCTCGCAACGCTTGCTCGCGATCTGCCGGCTCCGCTTCGAGATCGAACGTGCAGCGCGAGGCTTCATCGTCGCCGCTCGGCACGGGCCCAAAGACCGTTTGCGAGAAATGTCGCGAGACGTGCTCGCGCTGGCGTACCAGCTCCGCCTCGAGATCGCTCCAATCGGGTCGCTGCAAACTAAAGGCAAGCCGAGCTCGTGCGTGCGGATCGCTCGGCAGTTGATGAGTCTGCTCGTCGTTCCATTCTTGAAGCCGATTCTCGACGAGTCGCAAGAACCGATAAGCAATCTCGATCTCCTCGACTGCCTCCTTCCGCAGCAGTCGCTGACCGACGAGCCGCGGCAATACCTCCCGCAGCGAACGCGACTGCAATCGCTTGTCGCTGCCGCCTCGAATGAGCTGGAAGGCCTGGACGATGAACTCGATCTCGCGGATACCGCCCCGCCCGAGCTTGATGTTGTCGCGCAGCTCGCGACGTTCGACCTCGCGCACGATCATCGCCTTCATGTCGCGCAGCGACTCGAACACGCCGAAATCGAGATAGCGCCGATAGACGAACGGGCGGATGACCTCATCGTACAAGGCGCCGAAATGCTCGAGCGCCGTGAGCGGACGCGCTTTGATATAGGCGTACCGCTCCCAATCGCGCCCGTGCTGCTGCAGGTAGTGCTCGAAGGATGCAAAGCTCAGTGCAACGCGCCCGCTATCGCCGAACGGCCGCAGGCGCAAATCGACGCGGTACACGAACCCATCCACGGTTGGCGCGGTGAGCAGATGGACGAGCTTCTGTGCAACGCGCAGGAAGAACTCCGCATTGTCGACCGAACGAGGCCCGTCCGTTTCACCCTCTTCCGGATACAAGAGGATCAGATCGACATCCGAGGAATAGTTGAGCTCGCCGCCGCCGAGCTTCCCCATGCCGAGAATCATCATCGGCTGCGGCTCGTTCGTCTCCGCGCTGCGAGGGGTCCCGAACCTTCGCACGCAGGCGGCATACGCGAACTCGTATGCATATCGGATGCAGACGTCCGCGAGCGTAGACAAATCCCGCAGCGTCTCATCCAGATCCGCCCAGCCCGCGATGTCGCGCCACGCGATGCGAACCATGTGCCTATGGCGGAATCGCCGCAACTCCGCCATCGCTTCCTGTTCGTCTTGTGCTCGAACGTGCTCCGCACGATCCCGTTCGATCCAGTCCGCCTCTGCGACTTCGAGAAGACGTCCGTTGCGTACGAGATTGGCAAGCATGTTCGGATGACGCGTGCACGCGTTCGCGACATATTCGCTGCACGTCCACACGCGAGCGATCGAGTGCGCGATACGCTCGTGACGCAGGATCTCGTCCCATAGCTGCGCATCGGTTTCCCGTGCAGCCGCCAGGCGATCTTCCGCGTGTGCCGTCAGCGCTGGCTGACCCTCGTCGATCGATTCCATGTCGCCAGTTTATATGGAACTTTTCGAGATGTGCCGGCTCTGAGCGACATAGGCACGGTCGACACTCTGAACCTTTGGCGAGGGCAACCCGTTTATATGTCAAGGGCGAACCGCCCGTCATGTAAGGTGGAGAAAAAATATGCCTATGACTCGCGATCCGAGTACGAGTGTTTTGTCGCGAAGCGGTCCTGCGATTGCGGTCGTCGGATTGCATCTCGTGTTGATCTATGGGCTCGTGGCCAGCACAGGCATCATCAAGGTACCGATTTTGGTGGAGCCCCTGCAGACCGTATTCATTGACGAGCCGGTAACCGAGTCCAAGCCCGAAATCGAGCCGGTCAAGCCCGAGATCGAGGAGATGGTGCCTTTGGACGAACCGATGCCCGAGCTGCAGTTCGAAGAGGTGCCCGCGCCACCCACCGACGTCGTCATGCCGGCTTCGGAATCCGCGATCGCGGCGACACCATCCGAAGCGGGCGCAACCGCTCAGCAGCTGCAGACGACGAATCGCGTGGAGCCCGTGTACCCGGCGACGTCGCGACGCTTGGGTGAGGAAGGCACGGTCCGCCTGCGCGTGCTCGTCGATGAGCGCGGTCGACCGAAGGACGTCGATGTGCTGAACAGCAGCGGATTTGACCGACTCGACCGAGCGGCGATCGATGCCGTGAAGCGCTGGCGCTTCCGGGCAGCAACGGACGGCACGCGCGCGATCAGCACTTGGACGCAGGTCGCCATCACCTTCAAGTTGACCGACGCGCAGC
>JAAYXG010000283.1 GCA_012516015.1 Lysobacteraceae bacterium
ATCGAGCTTGCCGTTGTGGCGGAAGGCGGCGCCGATCGCAGCGCAAAGCGGGCTCGTCGCGATTCCGTACGAGGCGAAGCACGGCCGGTATTCGCGTATTCATCAGTTCGCGAATGTCTACCTGTTTCATCCTTCGACCGACGTGTACACCTGCCCGCTTGCGATGAGCGATGGTGCGGCGCGAACGCTCCTCGGTTCGGGCGAGGGGGAGACGATCGCGCGCGCCCTTCCGCGTTTGACGAGTCGCGACCCGGCGCAGGCGTGGACGAGCGGACAGTGGATGACGGAGACGACGGGCGGACCCGACGTCGGAGCGTCTTTGACCAAGGCGGTTCGTGGCGAAGACGGCACCTGGCGACTCTATGGCAAGAAATGGTTCACCTCGGCCGTGACCTCGCAAATGGCGCTCACGCTCGCGCGGCCGGAGGGGAATGGCCCGGGCGGCAGCGGCCTCGCGATGTTCTATGTGGAAACGCGCGATGCGGAAGGTCGCTTGAACGGTATCCGCGTCGAGCGACTCAAGGACAAGCTCGGCACGCGCAAAGTGCCGACGGCAGAGCTCTACCTCGACGGTACCTTGGCCACGTTGCTCGGCGAGCCTCGCAACGGAACGCGCGCGATCGAGCCGATGCTCGTGATCACGCGCGCGTGGAATAGCGTCACGTCGGCCGCCTTCATGCGCCGCGCGCTCGCGCTCGCGCGGTCGTACGCGCAGGAACGGCGCGCGTTCGGCAAGCGCCTCGCGGAGCTTCCGCTGCACGTCGATACGCTTGCAACGCTCGAGGCGGAAGCGCGCGCCGCCTTCTTGTTGGCGTTCGAGCTCGTCGAGCTGATCGGGCTTCAAGAAGCAGGCGAGAGCACATCCGAACAAAAGGCGCTGCTCCGTTTGGTTACGCCCGTCGCAAAGCTGTTGACTGCGAAGCAAGCCGTGGCCGTCGTCAGCGAAGCGATCGAATCGTTCGGCGGTGCGGGATATATCGAGGACACCGGGATCCCGATGCTGTTGCGCGATACGCAAGTGCTGCCGATCTGGGAAGGCACGACGAACGTGTTGTCATTGGATGCCGTTCTTCGCGGCGATCCGCTCGCAGGCATCGCGGCGCTCGGCGAGCGTGTAAAGAGAGTTCGAGAGACGCTCGAGCACGCGGAATTGCGCTCATTGGGAGACGTGGCTATCTCCGCCATCGCGAAAGCTCGCGCATGGTTGAGCGAAGCTCGCGATCCGGCCGTGGTGCAAGCGTCGGCGCGACGTCTCGCCATGACGCTCGGCCGGAGCTTCCAGCTCGCGCTACTCGTCGAGCATGCGCAATGGCAACTCGACACCGCGAAGGACCGAAGCGGCATCGTTGCGGCGAAGCGCTTCGCGCGCACGCCGATCGACCAGATGTACGACGGCGCCGAGGAGGAGGTGTCGTTGCTGCTTCGCGAACCGTGACACTCAACCTATTGTCGTCCCCGACGTAGGCCCACTACTGTCCGGGGAAACATCACGGACACAACGAATCGACGCGAAGAGTCGTGAAACACCGTGCGCTTTAAGTTTGACATGACTCGACTAACTGGTCGTCCCGGCGTAGGCCTGGGATCCAGGCAAAGACGCGGCGCGCCATGCGCGCATATGCCTCGGCGACGAAGGTGGGCCAGATACAGGCGGGTCATTTCTCGGAGGTTCAAGTCCGGATGCCGTTTTTTTGGTCGAAATAAATTCCGACCTACACCTCGCGTGCGGCCTCGTGTCGCAGCACTTTGCTCACGAGCTGACCGGGGCGTGCGGGTGCCTGTAGTTGTTCGAACGTGCATTGCCGAGGCGACTTATCGGGCCGCCAACGCAAGAGCTTCGTGCCGTGCCGGAAGCGATCGCCGGAAACATGATCGTAGCGCACTTCGACGACGAGCTTCGGCGTTAGAGGCTCCCATTCGGTGGATCGCTCCGTGCTCCAGCGACTCGGACCGCCGGGCGCGTCTCCCGTAAAGCCGGGCGGGGAGATCAACGTCTCCAGCTTCGCTGTGAGCGCCTTTCGTTCGTTTTGCGGAATCGACGAAGTGAAGCCGACATGATCGAGCTTGCCTTCGTCGTCATACAGACCGAGCAGCAGCGATCCCACTTCCTTGCTGTTCGTCGCGTAGCGAAACCCGCCGACGACGCAATCGGCCGTTCTCATGCACTTGACCTTGAGCATGGCGCGCTCGCCGCTCACGTAAGGCCCGTCGACGCGCTTTGCGATCACGCCGTCGAGCGCGCCGCCGGCGCGATCGAGCCAACGCTGCGCTTGTGCACGCGAGCGCGTGTACGGGCTCAAGCGCAGTAAGCCGGGCGATGCGAGCGAGTCATAGAACGCCTCGAGCGCGTCGCGACGCTCCGATAAAGGCTTCGTCATGAGATTCGTCTTTCTCGCTCCCTGCAAGCAGTCGAACAAAATGAAGATCGCCGGCGTCTCGCTCGCGAGCTTGCGAACTCGACTCTCCGCGGGATGAAGTCGAAGCTGCAGTGCATCGAACGACAGCTTCGCGCCGACCGGAATCGCAAGCTCGCCATCGACGGCGAACTGTTTCACGGGCAGCGCGCGCAAGGCCGCGACGACTTCCGGAAAATAGCGCGAGAGCGTCTTACCGGATTTTGCGCGCAGCTCGACGTCATTGCCGCTGCGAAATGAGAGGCAGCGAAAGCCGTCCCACTTCGGCTCGAATTGCCATCCCTCGTCGGTAGGAAGCGCATCGACCAGCTTTGCTTCCATAGGCGCCGTATCGTGCGAAAGCGCCGATGCGCCGGCTTTCTTCGCCGCCATGAGTCAAGTCGTCGCATGTGACGGAGGTCGATCGCGCCGGGTGCGCGACGTGCTTCGTCTCGATGAGGCTGTCGTTCGGCTGCGTCCGACGAGCTTGCGAATCGCGGGCTCGAGCGGGCGTTCGCTGTCGCAATACCCTTGCCACGCTTTCAATCGCGACAATAGCGGCGGCACGGTGCGCATCGTGTAGCGTGTGGGATCGAGCCCGGATTTCACTTGCGTCCACGTGAGCGGCATCGACACGGTCGCGCCTTCGCGTGCGCGCGGCGAGAGCGGCGCGACGGCCGTCGACATCCGATCGTTGCGCAAGTAATCGAGGAAGATGCGTCCGGTGCGCAGCTTCTTCGCCATGTTGATGAGGTATTTGTCGGGATTGTCCTCGGCCATGCGCGCACACACACCTTGTGCGAAAGCCTTCGCCTCGGGCCAATGGAGCGCCCCCTTCTTCGGTTGCGCGAGCGGCGTCACAACGTGAAGACCCTTGCCGCCGGTGGTCTTGCAGAAGGGCACGAGGCCAAGCGCCTCGAGTCGCTCCTTCAACTCCTTGGCAGCCACGATGACGTCATCGAAGCCGAGCTCGGGACCCGGATCCAAATCGAACACGAGCCGCCCCGGGATGTCGGGGCGGTTCGGCTCGCAATTCCAGGGGTGCAGCTCCACGCCCGCGATCTGCGCGACGGCGATCAATCCTTCGATGCGATCGATCTGCAGATACGGTTTGCGATCGCCGGACACGTGCGTCAGCGTGAGCAAGCTCGAAGTGCCCGCCATCGCGTGCCGTTGAAAGAAGGATTCGCCCTCGATGCCGTCGGGCGCGCGAATGATCGAGCATGGCCGGCCTTCGATGTGAGGCATCAGCCATTCGCCGACCTTCTCGAAGTAACGTGCAAGATCGAGCTTCGTGACGGGCTTGCCGTCGTTCGCGTGCGGCCACAGAGGTTTGTCCGGCTTCGAGATCGGAATACCCATGACGACCGCCGCACCGTCTCGCGTACGTTTCGTCTTGCGGCTCGCGGTGGTGCGCTTCTTCGTCTTGCGTGAAGCAGGTACTGTCATGGCGGTTGTCTCCGCGGGCGCCGGCGCTTCTGCTACCACTTCTTTCGCCGGCTTGTCCTCGCGCAATCCCTTGAACGCCGCTTGCCGGATATTCCCGGAAGCCGTCCAGCCGGCGAACTCGATTTCCGCGACGAGCTTCGGCTCGACCCAGCGGATGCTCGGCTTCGATTGCGGCGCGTTAGCGCCGCTAAAAGGATTCTTGTCGCTTGCGAGCGGCTCGAGGCGCGCCATCAACCGCTGCACCTTGTCGCGTCCAAAACCGGTCCCGACGCGTCCCACATAAACCAGATGATCGCCGCGGTAAACGCCGACGAGCAGCGATCGAAAGCGGCCCCCTTCGTGCGTCCAGCCGCCGATCACGACTTCTTGGCCCGCGCGACATTTCGCCTTCATCCAATCGCCGGCGCGCCCGCTGCGATAG
>JAAYXG010000030.1 GCA_012516015.1 Lysobacteraceae bacterium
AACGCACCGCGCCGCGCAGTCGCCAGATTCTTGGCCGACAAGGCGCGTTGCACGATGTATTGGTCCGTACACCAGTACCAAATGCCGATGATCGGCGAGGCGATCATGACGCCGAGCCACGGAAAATCGGGATCGCTGAGCGGACGCCAGAGCGCGAAGGCTTCCTTGTTCGCCGCGGCCGCTGCTTTCAACTCACCCCAGCCCGCGAAGAAGCCTGCACCGTCGCCGAGCTTCACCAACCCCATGTACGTGATGATGAAGGAGCCGATCAAGATGATGACCGCCTGCGGAGTGGCGGTTGCCATGATGGCGCGCATACCGCCGAAGACGGTGTAGATGCCGGTCAGAATGACGGTCGTGAAGGCGCCGACCCAGAACGCGTTGTCCGGCGAGCCGAACGTGTCGGGGAGCAGCGCTTGGAACACGATGGCGCCGGCGTAGACGGTGACGCTCACCTTCGTGAACACATACGCGACGAGCGAGACGACGGAGAGAATGCCTCGCGCGCGCGCGCTGAAGCGCCGCTCCAGGAATTCCGGAATCGTTTGCACGCCGGACTTGTAATAGAACGGCACGAAGAATCCGGCCAGCAGGATCAGGATCCACGCGTGCAGCTCCCAGTGCGCCATCGCCATGCCGGTCGAGGCGCCTTGACCCGCGAGACCGACGATGTGCTCGGAGCCGATGTTGGAGGTGAAAATAGAGGCACCGACGGCCACGAAGCCAGCGTTGCGTCCTGCGAGGAAATAGTCGACGGAGTCCTTCTGCTTCCTGCCGTAGTACCAGGCGAGCACGCCGATCAGGACGAAATAGAGAAAAATGATGGTCCAATCGAGGCCGGACATCGAAGGGCTTTGCATACGCTTGCACCTATTTGGGCCCATCCGACCGCACTGACCCGCGCGATCCTGGCGGTGGGACGCGAGCGTCGGGTTGCAGCGGTTGGGCTGATTGTTCTAAGTAAGCCTAGCTGTGGTTCTTGCGGCCGAGCTCTGGTCTCAGATCCCCCACGGCCGGCGCACACCTTAGGGCGTCGGACGCTGAGCCGCAAGAGTATCGTCTGATAACCGTCCGTTGACGGCTTCGCCCTGAAACCCGAAGGGAATTTAACCGTTGTCTTCAGCCGTTCTCGCAACGGGTGCGACTTCGCTCCGGCGCGATCAGCTCGCTCACGGTGACGGCTTGCAGCCCTCGTGCGCGCAGCCCTTGCAGAATCAAGGGCAGGGAGTCGGCGCCGCTGTGGCGGTGAGCTCCCGCGTTCTGATGCCCGTCGTGCAGGAGCACGATGTCCCCCGGACGAATCTTTGCGAGCACTCGTTCCGCCACGCGCTTCGGATTCGAATCCAGGGTATCGCGGCTATGAACCGACCAGGCCACGATGCGTAGCGAGCGCGCGTGCGCCGCGCGCGCGAGGCGCGGGCTCTTGAGGCCGACGGGTGCTCGATAGAGCGGTACGGCGGCGGATCTCGTCAGCGTTCGGATCAGCGATTCGGTGCGTTCGATGTCTCCGAGCAAGCTGCGCACGGAATAGAAGTTCTGCAGATACGAGTGCGCCCACGAGTGATTGCCGATCTCGTGTCCCTCCGCGACAACTCGCGTCCCGATCGACATCGCGCGCTCGAGATGTCTGCCGATCATGAAGAAGGTCGCTCGGGCGCCGTACTCATTCAGCGTATCGAGAACGCGCGGCGTGACTTCTGCGTCGGGTCCGTCGTCGAACGTCAGCGCCACTTGCGCCCGCGCTCGGGGACCTCTCGAAAGCGTCGGATAGAACGTGCTCGACGACGGCCGAAAGATACCGTCTGCCAGAATCGCGGCGAAGGCGGCGGCAGGGACGCCGAGACCGCCGGTTGAAGCGCCGAACAGTGCGGCCGACGTGGCAAGCGCCGCTCCTCCGGCGAGTAGCACTTTATCCGCGCGACACAGATCCACGACTACCTCGCATCGATGAGATTGCGAAGCATAGCGGGAGCCAGGGTGGAAGGGTCGAAATCAGCCGGCGAGCAGCAGTCGACGAATGAGGTTCGGCCGCATGCGCTTCAAGAAGCTCGTGCCGTCCTGAGGTCGAGTCTTGCGGTCGAACGACAGGCACCGCTCGATGAGCTTGCGAGCGCGCCGATTCAATCCAGGGATCGGCGCAAACTTTAAACCCTGCTGTCGCGCCGCTGCGAGCGTGCACCGCCGAAAAGGATGACTGCCGGCGAGCATCTCGTAAGCAATTACGCCGAGCGGGTACAGGTCGTCAGCGGGATGCGGCGTGCCATGTTGTGCCCAAGGATCGGCCGTATACGCCTCCGTGTAGGCTCGCAGCGTGAGCGTGTCGAGGACGTCGAGCGACTCATTGCTGTTCGGCACGGCGTGCACGAGCCCGAATCCCATGATCTTCGCCGTACCGTCTTCGCAGACGAACACGGCATGCGGGCTCAAGTCGCAATGAACGATCCCGTGGCGATGCGCGTGCGCAAGACCGCTCGCAATGCCTTCGATGATGGGCCAAGCCTTGTCGTACTCGAGTCCTTTGCCGCGGACCTCGCGAACGAGTCCGCTCAGCCAGCGGCCGCGCAAAGACTCCATGACGATGAAGACTTGGTCCTCGTATTGATCGATGTCGTAGATCGCAACGATGTTCGGATGGACGAGCGATTGCGAGCGCCTCACTGCGGCTTCGAGGGCGGCGTAGGCGAGCGGCTGGTGGCGCAGGTTTACCGCGATGACCTTCACGGTCACGTGGAAGTCGCGTTCCTTCGACTTGTAGAGATCGAGCGCAGCGAAGACTTGTCCGACGCCTCCCAGACCGAGCGGCGCGAGGATGCGATAGCGGCCGTTCAATGTCGTGCCGAGCGGAATCGGCTCCAGGGGATTGAGAGATTGTTGAGGAGCGGAGGGCGAAGAACGTTGCGCATTCGGTTCCAGCCACACCGTGCGGCTATCGCCCTCGGGGCTTGCGCTGGTTGCCCGCACGATCGCTGCAGGGCGCGTCACCGGCCGGAACAGCTCGGCTCGGAGCTGCTCCAGATTCGTGATCGGTGGGGGCACTCTCTTGCGCTTCGTACCGGGCGCGAATGGCGCTGGGCCGAGTCTCGGCACGACCGTCGCGGAATCGAGCCAAACCGTCTTGTCGCATTGAAAATCTTCGAGCGCATCGAATAGCGCGCGAGCGGCGGCGCGCGAGAGGCGGCCCTGAACCATCTCGGCTTCGATACGCTGGCCCCAAAAGCGCGTCCTGACCGGATCTTGCTTGGATGCGCTCGCCACGGCCTCGCAGGCGGCCTCGAGCGACAGACTGCCCTTACTCAGGCCCACGATGATGTCGTCTAATTGCACGGCCATGTACGTCCTCGCAGCATCCGACCTTGTGATTCTTGTATCCGCGACGAACGACAAACCGCTCTTTGCTGGTATGCACTCCGTGCTCCGGAGCGAATACACTGAACGAGCCCCTGCTGGTTTGTCGTAATGTATGCAAAGGATAGGGCGGTACCTCGACACCAAGGTGTGACACCCGGCTCATTTCTGTGCTGCGAGGCGGTACAAGGAATGATCCGCAAGCCTGTCACTTGATTGGATTTTCCGTTTCGAGAAATGCGTCGTGATGGACTCCAGTAAGCCGTCTGTCGAGCTCACGCCGACAGAAATGAGCCGGTACAGCCGGCACTTGGCTTTGCGCGAGATCGGCGTGGCCGGTCAGGAGAAGCTGAAGGCCGCGCGCGTGCTGGTCGTCGGTGCGGGCGGCCTCGGATCTCCGTCGACGCTGTATTTGGCCGCAGCAGGGGTCGGAACGCTCGGCCTCATCGACAACGACCGCATCGACGTCTCGAATCTGCAGCGGCAAGTCCTCTACGACACGCGCCAAGTCGGCGAGCCGAAGGTCGAAGCGGCGCAGCGCCGGCTCCGCGCACTCAATCCGGAGATCAACGTCGAAGTACACGACGTGGAGTTGCGGGCGGCGAACATCGCCGCGATCGTCGCGCGGTACGATGTCGTGCTCGATGGCACGGATCGATTCGCGACGCGCTATATCGTGAACGATGCCTGCGTGATGCTGCGCAAGCCGCTCGTCTCGGCTGCCATCCATCGCTTCGAAGGGCAAGCGCTCACCTATGTTCCCGATCGCGGACCCTGTTATCGGTGCCTGTTTCCGGATCCGCCGGCCGCGGGTCTCGTCCCGAACTGTGCAGAAGCGGGCGTGCTCGGCGTATTGCCCGGTGTGATGGGGTCGATTCAAGCGACCGAAGCGATCAAGCTGATCGTGGGCGCGGGCGAATTGCTCGTTGGCCGGCTTCTGACGTACGACGCGCTGGGACTTCGCTTCGCGGAGTTTCGCTTCGAACGACGCGACGATTGTCCTGTTTGCGGGCGCTCGCCATCCATTCGAGAGTTGCGCGATCTGCCGGAGGCCTGCAGCGCCGAGGATCTCGCGGCCGTGAGGAGACTGTCGGCGACGGACCTCAAAACGTTGCTTGCGAAGCAGCTCGGTGCTACGCCGGTGATCATCGATGTTCGCGAGCCGCAGGAGTTCGCGGTTTCGCATCTGCCGCGTTCGGTCAATATTCCGGTACGCGAGCTCGGCGCGCGGCTGGGCGAGCTGTCAGCTTCGGATACGGTGGTTTTCGTTTGTCGAAGCGGAGCGCGCAGCCTCACGGCATCGGGCATGGCGCGGCGCTTCGGTCTCGAGCAGCCGGCTCATCTCGAAGGGGGGTTGCTTGCGTGGGCGAGGGACGTGGATCCTTGGTTCGATGTTGCACCCGTGGGGTGATGTGACGCGAGCGTCGAGCGCGACGGGCTGCTCGCGAACGGCAGCTCTGGGTTAGCGCGTATTCGAGCGCGGTCGCCGAGCGAGCGGCTGATCCAGCAGCCAACCGTTTGCCGGCTGCCATCCGGCGAGCTCTTGGCGACGACGCTGCCACGCTTGCTCGAGCGCCTTGGCCGCATCCGGCTGCACGGTCCTCACGGTGCTGCGCATGCGTACGACTTGTCCCGGGACTTTCACGATCCGATCTCCTCGACGAACACGATCTTCGACTGGGCGACTTCGCGCCGGTTCCGCGCGAATTGCGTCTGGCTCCGGCGACGCCGTTGCGGGCGTGTGCTCAACACGTCTGCAATGATCGCTGCGGCAATCGCAATCGCCGCAACCGCACCGATTGCGATGACGATCAGCGCTCTCAGCAGTACGGCGATGATCCGCATAACCACGAACTTCGACACCCATTGAACGTGACCTGAACATTACTCGACCCGATCGTGACGATCATCGGGTCTTCCGGAATGACATTGATTCCGCAAAAGCAATGCTCTGCACGAGTGTGTCGGCAGCCGTGCTTGCAGACCATCGGACTTTGGATCCAGGCGGCAGGCGTGAAGCTAAGCTACCTGAGTTGAGCCGCTCGTGTCAGTCGGGCGACAATCGACGTCGCCGACGAACAACACACCGACACGGGGAGGCACGATGAATGATGCTGTCACCGAGCGCGCGGCCAACACGGACATGGCAAAGATCATCTATGTCCTTTATCTGGTCGGCCTTCTGACCGCGCTGACGAGCCTCGTCGGTGTCGTCATGGCTTACATCTATCGCGACGAGGCGCCCGATTGGCTCAAGACGCACTACACATTTCAGATCCGAACGTTCTGGCTCATGCTGCTGTACGCGTTCAT
>JAAYXG010000284.1 GCA_012516015.1 Lysobacteraceae bacterium
AGAGATCGGGCTCGGCGACCAGCTCCGCTTGGGGTCGGGCGAGCTCAAGTCGGGCGGTTTTCGACGCAAGTCGATTCTTGCGGATACGCTCGAGGCGGTGTTCGGTGCGATCTACTTGGACGGCGGTTTCGAGGCGGCCGCCAGTGTGATCGAGCGTCTGTTCATCCCGCGGCTCGATCGCTTGCCGAGCGCGGCCGAACTCAAGGATCCGAAAACGCGTTTACAAGAAGCGCTGCAGGCGCGGGGCCTACCGCTCCCGAGCTATGCCGTCGATTCGGTTTCCGGCGAGGCGCACAATCAGCTGTTTCAGGTGAGCTGTTCGGTCGATGCGCTCGGGCTCAAGACGCACGCGAGCGGCGCGAGCCGCAGGCGTGCGGAGCAGGCAGCCGCCCAACTCATGCTCGAACGGATCCAACCCCCAGCCGACCAAGACAAGCCGTGACGCCCGCAAACGAATCCGGCGCAGCGACGTATCGGTGTGGCTTCGCGGCGATCGTCGGCCGACCGAACGTCGGCAAGTCGACGCTGCTCAACGCTTTGTTGGGCCAGAAGATCAGCATCGTCACACCCAAGCCGCAAACGACGCGTCATCGCATTCTGGGCATCTTGACGCGGCCTTCGGCGCAGATCGTGTTCGTCGACACGCCGGGGCTGCACGCGAGCGCGCGCCGCGCCATGAACCGGCACATGAATCGTGCGGCGCTTGCCTCGCTGCAGGATGCCGACGTGAATCTGTTCGTCGTGGAGGCGCTGCGCTGGACGGAAGAAGACCGTCACGTGCTCGAGGCGCTCTCGAAGCAAGGCCGGCCCACCATTCTCATCGTCAACAAGGTCGACAAAGTCTCTCCGAAGGAGCGGCTCTTGCCGTTCATCGAAGAGCTATCGAAGCACGCGCAGTTCGAAGAGGTCGTCCCGGTCTCTGCCTTGAAGGGCACTCAAGTCGAACGCCTGCCTGACTTGATCGCTCGTTACCTGCCCGAGTCCCCGCCGCATTTTCCGGAGGACCAGATCACGGATCGAACCCAGGCATTTCAAGCCGCCGAAATCGTCCGCGAGAAGCTCACACTGCGACTTCGGCAGGAGCTGCCCTATGGGCTCACGGTCGGCATCGAGCAGTTCAAGGAGGAAGACGGGCGGTTGCTGATCAACGCGGTGATCTGGGTCGAGCGCACCGGCCAAAAGGCCATTGTGATCGGACACGGCGGCGAACAGCTCAAGGAAGTGGGACGCGCCGCGCGAATCGAGATGTCGGAACGTTTCGGGTCGCCCGTACACCTCGAGCTGTGGGTGAAGGTGAAGGAGAACTGGTCGGACAGCGAGGCGGCCCTCAGACAGCTCGGCTACGAGGTGTGAAGGAAGTGTGACGTGTAAAGTGTAAGGTCAGAGTTCAGCGCTCAGACGGGGCCTTACACTTAACAGCTCACACTTAGTTGCATGCGCACGCAACTCGAACCCGCTTACGTGCTGCACCACCGGCCGTATCGCGACACGAGCCGAATTCTCGAGCTCTTTACGCGGACGCACGGCCGTGTGTGCGTGTTCGCGCGAGGTGCTCGCGCGGGGCGCAAATCCGCCGCATCATTGTCCTCGATGTTGCAACCGTTCAATCGGCTGCTCGTGTCGTGGAGCGGGCGTGGAGAGGCGGGGCAATTGACGGCAGCGGAGTTCGACGGCGCGGTTCGCGCGATGCCGCCTAATCAACTCGTGAACGGTTTCTATGTGAACGAGCTGCTGCTGAAGCTCTTTGCTCGCCACGATCCCCACCCGGACACCTTCGAGCTGTATGCGCACACCGTCGAGTCGCTCAAGGACGGCGGCAATCCGGCAAGTCACCTGCGCCTATTCGAGAAGCGGCTGCTGGAGATGCTCGGCTATGGGCTCGCATTGGAGCGGGAGAGTGCGACCGGGGCGCCGATCGATCCGCAAGCGCTCTACCACTATCGTCTCGAGCACGGCCTCGTTCGCGCACTCGATGTCGCGGAGGGCGCCATGATCTTCTCGGGCTCCACGTTGCGGGCGCTTGCACGGGAGGATTTCGGCGATCCTACCGTTTGCTCCGATGCTCGGAGGCTGTTCCGGGCTGTTTTGGATCGTATTCTCGACGGTCAAGAGCTCAAGACGCGCTCGGTGATGCTGGCGCTGAGGCGAGGACGCGATCGGCCTGCGACGTAAGGCGGTGCGAACGAGTTAACCCGCTACGCGTGGCCTGTTACCATGCTTGCCTACCTCACCCGGTCTTCGTCGGCTCTGACCTACGCAAACTCATGTCCTCGATTCATCTCGGCGTCAACGTCGATCACGTCGCGACACTCCGGCAGGCACGCGGCACCCGCTATCCCGATCCTTTGTTCGCGGCCTTGATCGCGGAAAAGGCCGGGGCGGACAGTATCACCGTTCATTTGCGCGAGGATCGTCGACACATCCAGGATCGGGATGTGCGCATGTGCAAGGAGGCTCTGCAGACGCGCGTCAACCTCGAGATGGCGGCGACCGAGGAAATGGTGCGCATCGCGTGCGAGGTGCTGCCTTCGGATTGCTGTCTCGTGCCGGAGCGTCGCGCCGAGGTCACGACCGAGGGCGGGCTCGATGTCGCGAGCCAGCGCTCGGCGCTTGCCAAGATGATCGAAGCCCTCTCGGAAGCAGGCATTCGCGTGTCGTTGTTCATCGATCCGGACGAGAAGCAGGTCGATGCGTCCGCGGATGTCGGCGCACCGGTCGTCGAGCTTCACACCGGCGCGTATGCCGACGCCCACGGCAGCGAGCAAGCGCGCGAGCTCGAGCGCGTCGCGCGCGCGGCGCGGTATGCGGCATCGAAGGGCCTCACGGTCCATGCAGGCCATGGCCTCAACTATCACAACGTTCAGCCGATCGCGCGCATCACGGAGATCGTCGAGCTCAACATCGGACACGCGATCGTCGCGCGAGCAGTGATCGATGGGATGGCCGCAGCCGTCGCGGACATGAAGCGTCTGATGCTCGAAGCGCGTGCTCAGGCTGCTGAGGGCACATGATCTTCGGCATCGGCACCGATGTCGTTCAAGTCGAACGCATCAAGCAGGTTTACGAGCGCCATGGCGACCGTTTCGTCGAACGGCTTCTCCTGCCGGCGGAGGAACAAGCTTTCCGTCGCGCGTCCCGCCCGGTTCGCTTTCTCGCGATGCGCTTCGCGGCCAAGGAAGCGATCGTCAAGGCGATGGGTACGGGCTTTGCGCACGGTATGTGGATCCGCGACTCGGGCTTCATGCCGAACGCTTGGGGCCGCCCTGAAATCATCTGGTC
>JAAYXG010000285.1 GCA_012516015.1 Lysobacteraceae bacterium
GGATGCTGATCAATGCGGCACTCGGCGTGTTCGGTATCTACGCCGAGCTCAACTGGGCGCTTTCGTTCTTCGGCAAGAGCCTGGACAGCTATCCCGTTTATGTGCACGTCGTTCCTTTCCTGTACTACGTGCTCTATACGTTTCTGCTCCGTCAAGCGGTGCTCCACTTGGCTGGCGCGCGCGAGAACGAGTCCAGGCGCCGATGGATCAATGGCGCTTACGTTCTGATCTCTGTCGCCGTCTACGCGAGTATCTATAAGTTCGCTTGATTAGGGGCTCGTGTTCGCAAGGATGACGGGTGATGGATTCTCGCTTTCGCACACTCCTGTCCGATGAAAATCACAGACTCAACGATCAAGGCGAAGAATCACGAAACGCCGTGCGCTTTGAATTTGGCGAGACTCGACTACATTGTCGTCCCGGCGTAGGCCGGGATCCAGACAAGGACACCGCGCGCCGTGCGCGCCTAGTCCTGGACTCCAGCCTGCGCCGGAGCGACGAAGGTGGATGTCACATTTTCCCCGAACGGCAGTGCGCTCTCGAGAAGATGACGCCGGAAGGAGACGGCGCCTAAAGGAGACGCATCCTTTCGCCGTCACGGGGCGTTAGACTGGTATCGATCTCAGCTCCGGATGCGACCATGTACCGCGACAACCTCGTTCGAATCGTGATTGCATCGTTGAGCGCGCTTCTCGTGTTCGGCTGCGGTGGGGGAGGCAGCAGCGGCGGTTCACAACCGTCGACGCCGCCACCTTCGCAATCCCCGCCGCCGGAGCCGCCGCCGCCGGAGGAGCCACCGGAACCACCGCCCGAGGAGCCGCCTCCAGCGGAACCGCCGCCGCCATCGTCGGAGGTACCGGAGCTCGATCGGGAGGTCGTCGTGGCCGGGCTGCAGTCGCCTTGGGACCTCGCGTTCGCGCCCGATGGCGCAATGTTCTTCACCGAAAGGTGCCGCGGCCTTTCCGTGCGCGATACGAGCGACACGACGCGACGCTTGTTCGGCACCAGTGGGGCGGCCGTCGTCGCGAGCGACTTCTTTTGCCAGGGACAGTCGGGGATGAACGGTGTCGCGATCGATCCCGAGTTCGCGACCAATCGGTTCGTCTATGTCTACATGCTGTCGAACCTGAGCTCGCCAGCAAGCAACCGTGTCGTGCGGCTCACAGTGAGCGCCGACTACACGACAGTGGCCGATCGCACCGATATCGTCACGGAGATCGCATACAAGAACGCGGGCAATAACTGGGGCGGCGCCGGCGCTCACAGCGGCGGGCGCATCCGTTTTCATCCGACGGAAGGATTGCTCTACATCACGACAGGCGACAATCACAACGGCCCCTTGCCACAGGATCTCTCGAGACTCGGCGGCAAGGTGTTGCGCGTGACGCGCGAAGGCGCCGCCGCTGCAGGCAACGCGACACCCGCGGGCGGAGACGCACGCGTGTTCACGTTCGGTCACCGCAACGTGCAGGGCATCGCGTTTCGTCCGAGCACCGGGCAGCCGTTCTCGTGCGAGCACGGGCCGGGGCACTCGGACGAAGTGACGCCGCTCGTTGCCGGCGCGAACGCGGGGTGGGACCCGAAGCCGGAACAGGGCGTGAGCTGTGCGGACAACTACTGCGGCTACATCTCGAACAAGCCGAGCGGTGCGCCGACGCCGATGACCGACCTCGACAAGTTTCCCAACGCGATGCGACCTTCGTGGAACAATGACGGCAGATCGCAGGGCATGGGGCCGTGCACATTCTTGAACGGCACGCAGTGGTCGGCATGGGACGGCCACCTTGCCGTCGGTATCATGGGCGCTCAGCGGTTAGACATCCTGCAATTGGACGACGAAGGCAGTGCAGTCTCCGCGCATACCGTGGATGACGTGCCGGCCGTGCGCATGCGTTCGCTCGTGCAAGGACCGGATGGCGCGCTGTATGTCGCAACCGACAGCGGGGAAATCTGGCGCTTGACGCCCCGCACGTGAGCTAGCACGTGCAGCGACTCGATGCGACGCATCGAGAACGTCGATCGACTCGCGGCGCTGCCGCTTTTATCACCGCGACCTGCTTCCTTGCATGCGGATGAGAGCGTAATCGCATCTCGGTCACTCGCAATTCTCGAAGCGGAACCATCGCGAGCGTATCGCATTGCTTTGGTCCGTATCAGCGAAGCGCCCGATGAAGACGATGAGTTGTGCACTCGTTGCATGCTGCTCGAAAGCCGGCCTGGCGGTCATACGCTCGTTAGGTGCGCGCGGCGTGCCTGTCGTCGGTTTGTGCTACGGCAATTCGCAGAGCGGCGCATCATCGCGTTTCCTACGTGACTCGATCGACGTGCCCGATCCGAGCGAGGACGAGCAAGGCTTTGTCGATTCGCTGATCGCACTCGGTCGGCGCTTCGATGGCGCAGTGCTGTTCGCGACCGATGACGGCAGCCTA
>JAAYXG010000286.1 GCA_012516015.1 Lysobacteraceae bacterium
CGACGTACCGCAAAGCGTGCGGGACGAAGTGGACTTCGTCTTCTGCGAAAAGGTCGACGATGTCGTCCGCGAAGCGCTCGGCATCGAGACGAATGTGGGGCAGGTCACAGCCGCCGCGTAGAATAGCGTGACGTGCGACAAGCTCGAGCGCAAGAAGGCCGACGTCGTCGGCCTTCTTGCCATTCAGGGCACGTTCAGCGATAGGCCGGCGCTGCGCTCGCTGCACGCTTCTCGTGCATTTAGACTCGGTTCTCGCTCATCTCAGCGCACGCCTGTTGCACGATCAGCAATCAATCGCATTGCAAGATCGTCTCGAAAAGAGTAACAAGTGAGTATGTTTCGCTCTCCATCGACGTGAGATGCGCAACGGCGCGCTACGCGACTCCTGCTACGGTCGTGAGCGGCGCGAGTTCTCTATCAACTCCCATCCCGTGTTCGACGTCGCACGAAACAAGTGTGACGTACCCCTTAGTGCCGATGACGGCGAACGTGTCGAATGGAACATGTTCGTTGACGGATCAGTCTTTGTCTTACGCCCCTTTGGGAAACCGCGGAGTGGCGAGCATGATCGAGTTCCGGCGTATGCTCCGTACGGAGCCGCAAGTGCAAAGCACTCGATGACGGGC
This sequence comes from Lysobacteraceae bacterium, assembly GCA_012516015.1. Lineage (GTDB taxonomy): Bacteria > Pseudomonadota > Gammaproteobacteria > Steroidobacterales > Steroidobacteraceae > Steroidobacter. The sequence continues at coordinate 627 of JAAYXG010000286.1, forward strand.
CAAAGAACTTTCGACATCATAGGTTTGTGAGGAGGGCGTTTCGATGCAGTCAGACAGCCCAAAGGGAAGTTCGCAGCGCAGCGAGAACTTCGTCGAGGCCCTGAGCGCCTACAGCCGCTTCCACCGCGCACAGCATTGGTCAGGCACCTTCGGCGAGTTCCTGCGCACGATCGTGCCGGGCAACGCACGCCAACTGGCACGCACGAGTCACGAGTACCTGTGGGACATGCTCTGCTGGTTCGGGCGCAATGCGCAAACACCGAACTCCGTCGCATCGAACGGCGGCGAGCCCGCGGGACCCAAGGAATTGTTCAAGCGAGAGCTCTTCGGCATCGATGAGCCGCTTTCGCGCGTCGTCGACTACTTCAAGGCGGCGGCTGCGGGGTCCGATGTTGGCCGCCGGCTCCTGCTGCTGCTAGGCCCGCCGTCGGGCGGCAAATCGACGATGGCCATCCTCTTGAAGCGCGGTCTCGAGGAGTACAGCCACACCGACGAAGGTGCGATCTACGCGTTGCAGGGCTCGCCGATGCACGAGTCGCCCCTCAATTTGATTCCGATGAGCTTGCGTGCCGAGTTTCGCGACACGTATGGCGTGGAGATTCGCGGCGAGCTCAGCCCATGGGCTCGCGATCGGCTGGAGCGCGAGTTCGAGGGCGACTTCCTACGCATGCCCGTCGAACGCATTTTCCTCTCCGAAGCCGCGCGCGTCGGCGTGGGTACGTATGCGCCGCACGACCCGACGACCGCGGACCTCGCGGATCTCGTCGGCTCCGTCGACCTGTCGAAGGTCGCGCAGTTCGGAGACGAGGGCGATCCGCGCGCATGGTCGTGGTCCGGCGCCGTCTATGCGGCGAGCCGCGGCATGCTCGAGATGATCGAGATTCTCAAGGTCAAGCGCGAATTCTTGTATCTGCTGCTCACGCTGACTCAGGAGAAGAACGTCAAAGTATCTCGCTTTCCGCTCATCTATCTCGACGAGACCATCCTCGCCCACACGAACCTCGCCGAGTTCCATAAGTTCTTGCAGGAAAAGGAGAACGAGGCGTTGCTCGACCGCATGGTGATCGTGAAGGTCCCGTATACGCTTTCCTACGTGGACGAGGCACGGATCTACAACAAGCTCGTTTCCGCAGCGCCCGCATTCCGCGATGTCCATCTCGATCCGCATGCATTGCGGGTTGCCGCAGTGTTCGCGGTTTTGACGCGACTCGTGAAACCGGAACGCGAGGGAATGGATTTATCCAAGAAGTTGCGGCTGTACGCGGGCGAGAGCGTGGAAGGATTTCCCGAGACCGAGGTGACGCGGTTGCGAACCGAAGCGCCCGAGGAAGGTCTTACGGGTGTGAGCCCGCGTTTCATCGTCAATTCGATTTCGAACGCCATCACTCGCAACGACAAGAAGAGTCTGACGAGCATGGAAGTGCTGCTCGCGCTCAAGGATTCGATCGAGAACGACGCGCGCATGGATGCAAAGGCGAAGAAGCTGTGGATCGACTATCTCGTGCTCGCGCGCAAGGACTTCTACAACCGCTGGGTCAAGGAGGACGTGCATCGCGCGCTGTTCGCATCGTTCGAGGACGAAGCGCAGCAGCTTCTCGACAAGTACCTCGACGAGGTCGAAGCATCGCTCGATCATCGCGAAGTCACCGACCCGATCACGGGCGAATCGCGTCCCGCCGACGAACGTTTTCTGCGCTCGGTCGAGGAGAAGATCAAAGTCTCCGAGTCCGGCAAGCTCACGTTCCGTCAGGAGGTGGTGCGCAAGGCGATGGTCGCCTACAAGGTCGGCGAGAAGTTCACGCTCAACAGCCACGCGCGCATGCGCGAAGCGATCGAGCAGTACTTGTTCGAGGAGCGCCGCGACGTGCTGCGGCTGGTGACCTCCGCCGCGCGTCCGGACGACGAGGCACGCAAGAAGATCTCCGCCGTGCAGGATCGACTCATCACGGAATACGGGTATGACGAGCACAGCGCGAAGGAAGCGCTCAGTTACGTAACGACATTGCTGGCCCAGGAGTAGTCCCGGAGGTTCGAGGCAGTCATGAGCGACAACGCGTCAGGCGGATTCGGGTCGGTCAGTCCCGGCGAAGCCGGCTGGTACGACCTCTTCTCGCGAGGTGCGCGCGACTGGCTGCGGCACAACGAGAAGGTTCGCGAAGCGGTGCGCCAGCACTTGC
>JAAYXG010000287.1 GCA_012516015.1 Lysobacteraceae bacterium
GATTCGCTGCGCGTCGGCGTGCGCCGCGCGGAGCGCGATCAGGAGATCAACTGGTCGACATACAACTGGGGCGCGGTGCAGCCGCTGTGGGGTATCCAAGAGGACGTGGATTTCTTTCTAGGCCAAGGTCCGTGGGCGAATACGTTCGAGACCCATGATCTCGGCTCCGATATTGCCGGCGGCGGCATGTTCGGCGGCGGTGTGTTCGTTCACCCGAACATCGAGCTCATTCGCAGCTACCCGGATACGATCCGCACCTTCGCCGGACGCAGCAATAGCTGGGTGCCGCTTGCGCAGCGAACGAATTGTCCGGTGGTGCCGGGCACGTTGTTCTGTCCAGTCGAGATGCAGGACGTGAGCGAGGACATCGACGCCGCGTACGTCATGCTGCGATTCGGCGGCGAGGATACGAACATTGGCTCCGTCAATGTTCGCGGCAACATCGGTGTGCGCTATGTCGTAACGAAAGTCGAAGCCACGGGCGGTGTCGCATTCCCGATTTGGACGCCTCCGAACGCGCCCGAGCCCGGCCAGCCGCTGGACCCCCTCACGCTGACGCCGGCGGATGACATCGCCTTCATGAATGGCGGCTCGAGCCTCCAACGAGACGGCGACGAGCACGAGAACTGGCTGCCGAGCCTAAACATTCGCTTCGGCCTGACCGACGACATATTCATTCGGTTCGCCGCATCTCGCGCACTCGCTCGACCGGATATGGGTCTCTACAAGAACTACATCGGCATCTCGCGCGTCGGGCCCGACTGCGAATCCGGAACGGTCACGTACAGCGAACCCGGCAACTGCGACAGCACGCCGCTCTCGTACACACCGCGCTATACGGCGGATGCGGGCAACCCGCGCCTGGAGCCGACGACCGCGGATCAACTCGATCTGACTTGGGAATGGTACTTCTCGGATTCGGGCTCCCTCACCGCGGCGCTCTTCTACAAGAAGTTCAAGAACTATCTGACGTACGGCAACTACGTCCGCGAATTCACGAACAACGGCGTGACGAGAACCGTGAGCGTCAGCGGGCCAGTGACCGGTGCTGGTGCGGAGCTGCAGGGATTCGAGGTCGCCTACCAAGGCTTCTTGGACAGGCTGCCCTCGCCTTGGGATGGCTTCGGATTCCAGTTGAACTTCACGTACGTCGATAACAAGGGCATCACGAATACGAACCTGACGAGCGTGTCGGGCGCCGGCGGTGCGCAGCAGGACCCGTTGATCACGTTCACCAATCTGCCGCTCGAGGGCTACTCGAAGACCGCATACAACATCGTCGCGATGTACGAGAAGGGCAAGTTCTCCGCTCGCCTTGCGTACAACTGGCGCGATAAGTATCTGGTGAGCCAGGCTGACTGCTGTATCAAACTGCCGATCTGGCAGGACGATTACGGCCAGCTCGACGGCTCGTTCCACTTCCGCCCGAACGACAACTGGGATCTTTATGTGGAAGGCCAGAACCTGACCGACTCGGAGACGATTCTCTTCCAGCAGGTCACGAACGACGGCATGTTGCTGCCACGGTCGTGGTTCATCAACGATCGCCGCTTCCAGATCGGCGCGCGCTATAGAATCCGCTAGCCGTAGCGCTTAGGATGGGCACGCTGCGAACGGCGCAGCGTGCCCATTTTCATAATGACGAGACGAAGTTGGTGCGTCCTCCGCTAAGAGTCGTCATCGTGGGCGGCGGGACCGCGGGCTGGATGGCGGCGGCCGCGTTCGCCGCTGCGCTCAAGCCCGAGTTTCGGCACGTTCGTCTGATCGAATCCGAAGAAATCGGTACCGTCGGCGTCGGCGAGGCGACGCTGCCTCACATTCGCTTCTTCAATCGGCGCCTGGGGCTCGACGAACGCGACCTGATGGCGAAGACGCAGGC
>JAAYXG010000288.1 GCA_012516015.1 Lysobacteraceae bacterium
ATCGTGCTCAAGTACCGCACGCCGAGTCCGCGACACATGAAGGAAACGCACACTGGGCCGCTGCAGGATGCACAGCAAGCACTGCATGTCGTGCATCAGCGCGCGGGCGAGTGGCGCATCGATCGCGAGCGCATCGGCATCGTCGGCTTCTCCGCGGGCGGGCACCTTGCCGCGAGTGCCTCCACGCTGTTCGCGCAGCCGGTGCTGGCGAGCCATCGAGCGGAGGAAGTGCGCCCTGCGTTCTCCGTGTTGATCTATCCGGTGATCAGCATGCGCGACGATCTCACGCATGAAGTGTCGCGTGCGCAGTTGCTCGGCGAGAACCCGACGCCGGCGTTGATCGAACGGTACTCCGCGAACGAAGCGATCTCCGATCGAACGCCGCCGGCGTTCCTCGTGCATGCCGCGGACGATGAGGGCGTGCACGTCGGCAACAGCATCCGCTATTTCGAAGGCTTGAAGGCGCGCAACATTCCGGCGCAGCTCTTCATTTATGCGCGCGGCGGACACGGTTACGGGCTCAAGAACCCCACGACATCGGATGATTGGATCGATAGCGTGCAGCATTGGATGGCGAGCGAGGGCTTGATCCAGCGCGCAGGCGGAACGTGATGCACGATGAGATTCTTTCGCGGCAGCGCCGTCGCTTCATGCAGGGCGCGCTTGCCGGCAGCGGGATGTTGATGTTTCCAGGGGTGCACGCGTACGCCGCTTCACCAACGAGCAGCGTGGCGAATGTGCGCGCGGGCAAGATCGCGGGCGTGCGGGCGAATGGGGTGCATGTCTTCAAGGGCATCCCGTATGGAGCCGACACGCGCGCACGGCGCTTTCGGCCCGCGCTGCCGCCCGAGAAGTGGAAGCGCATTCGCGACGCGTTGGACTACGGACCTGCTTGCCCGCAGCGGAACATCGCCGAGCGCACGAGCGAGGATTGTCTTTACCTGAACGTATGGACGCCCGGACTTCGCGATGGCGCGAAGCGTCCCGTGCTCGTGTACTTCCACGGCGGCGAGTTCAGCAGCGGCTCGGGGTCAAGCCCGCTCTATGACGGCACGCGCCTATGCACGCGCGGCGATGTCGTCGTCGTCACGGTCAATCACCGCCTCAACATCTTCGGTCATCTATACCTCGCTCGCCTAGCAGGGCCCGAGTATGCGGTGTCCGGCAACGTCGGCATCCTCGATCTCGTCCGGGCGCTGCAGTGGGTGCGTGATCATGCGGAAGAATTCGGCGGCGATCCGAGCTGCGTGACGGTGTTCGGCCAGTCGGGCGGCGGCGCCAAGATCGCAACGTTGATGGCAATTCCCGCGGCAAAGGATTTGTTTCATCGCGCGGTCACGATGAGCGGTCAGCAAGTGACGGCGTCCGGTCCGCGCGGCGCGACGTTGCGTGCCAAGGCCTGCCTCGAAACGCTCGAGCTGGAGCCGCGCAATGTGTCCGCGCTGCTCGAGCTCGATACGGATGCGCTCGTGGAGGCGACGCAGACGAAGGATCCCACGCTCTACGAACGTTCCGTGTATTTCGGGCCGGTGTTGGATCTCGACGCATTGCCGCGTCATCCGTTTTATCCGGATGCGCCCCAGCAGTCGGCGCACATTCCGATGATCATCGGCAACACGCTCGATGAGACGCGTGCTTTCCATGGCCGAGATCCAGGTATTCACGAGCTGACGTGGGACGAGTTGCCCGAGCGATTGCTTCCGGCACTGCACGTCGACATCGAGCCGGAGCATGTCATCGCCGAGTATCGTCGCTGGTATCCGCAGCTGAGCGCGACCGAAGTTTTCTTTGCGGCGACGACGGCGGGGCGGTCCTGGCGGGCCGCCGTGATCGAGCTCGAGCTGCGCGCGAAGCAAGGCGCGAACACCTATGCGTATCAGCTCAATTATCGTTCGCCGCTCGAGGGCGGTCGCTACGGCGCGATGCATACGATGGACATTCCGCTCATTTTCGACAACATCGCGCAACCCCGCTCGCTCACGGGCACGACGCCCGAAGCGCAGCGTACGGCGGATGCGATGAGCGAAGCCCTGATCGCATTCGCACGGACGGGTAATCCGAAGCACGACGGTATTCCGGAATGGCGCCCCTACACGCTGCCGGAGCGTGCGACGATGCTGTTCGACGCAACGCCGAAGCTCGAGAACGATCCGCGCGGCGCGGAACGCCGATTGTTCGACAGCGTGCCGTATATACAGCGCGGCACGTACTGAGCGTGTGGGGCTGGCCCGCTAATCGCTCCATGCAACGCGGGCTTTCCTACATCCGTGTAGGTCGGAATTCATTCCGACATGGTTCTTGTTCTTGGTCGGAATAAATTCCGACCTACAACGCCTGAACGTGCCGTTTCCGAGATCCGCTTTGCGCTGACCTTCGATACACCGCCGATCAACAGTGTTTTCAGCGTGTCTCGTCGTCATCCCGTCAGTGCTCGCGAAAACCGTGAGAGGTCGCGTCGTACGGCGACGCGTTAGCGGGATTATTCGAAAAAATTCCTGACGTCTGCTCGAGCGCAAAGTTGCTAGCGGTCGTTGATGGTCAGAAGGATGGTTTTCTTGCCGTCAACTGCCAACCGTCAACTGTCAACCCGCGCAGCAAGCGCCTCTTCGGCATTGTAAATGACACCGGTTTCCTATAAAAAGCCTAACGCCGATCGCACGCCGGTCGCGACGCATGTTCACGTGAAATTCCGGGGGAAATTCAGGCATGTCAGTTAGCGATGCGGGTCGCCAGCCCGCAACGAACGTTGCAGAGATCGCGGAGCGTTTCGTCCATGCACGACTGCATGGCCAAGCACTGCGCGAATATCCAGGTACCGTGCCCGCAACGCTCGCGGAGGCATACCAATGCCAGGAGCTTGCGATTTCGCGTTGGCCCGAACGCCTTGCAGGCTGGAAGGTTGCGCGGGTTCCCGAGGCGTTCAAAGCGCGGTATCCCGAAGAGCGCCTGATCGGTCCCGCCTTCGCAAACAACATTCATGCTGCGCTATCGGGCGAAGTCATCGAGTGTCCGGTATTCGAGGGCGGCTTCGCGGCGGTCGAAGCCGAGCTCGTGATCCGCATAGCCGTCGATCCGCCGCAGCGCGCCGAGTGGACGCTCGATGAAGTCGCGGACTATGTCGGCTCGCTTCATATCGGCGTAGAGGTGGCAAGCAGTCCGCTCGCGACGCTCAACGATCTCGGCCCGGGCGCCGTCATCTCCGATTTCGGCAACAACTGGGGCGTGATCGTCGGGCCCGAGATCGAGAACTGGCGGTCGCTCGAAGAGATCGGTGCGCAAACGTTCGTGGACGGCGAGCTCGTGGGGCACGGCGTCGCGTTCACGCGCCAAGGCGCGCTCGGCGCGCTCGCCTTCACGCTCATGAAATGCGCGGAACGCGGCCGGCAGCTGCGCGCCGGCGATGTCATCTCCACCGGCATGATTACGGGCGTGCACGATATACGCATCGGTCAAACCTCCCGGCACGCGTTCGGCGAGCACGGCGAGGTGCTGTGCCGGGCGATCAAGGCGCAACCGCATCCGTCGGTGCGCTGAACCGTGCGGACCAGTCGACGCACACTGCTGCTCGGACTCGGCGGGTTGAGCGTCGCGCAAGCGCCGCTCGCGCTGGCGCTCGGGCGCACGATGACGGCGGCAGACGTTCACGTCGCGGGTTATCCCACCGTCGAAGCGGTGCGCTGGATCAGCGCGCGCCTCGAGGAGCGCACGAACGGGCGGCTCCGCATCCGCGTCTATCACGCGGGTCAGCTTGGCCGCGAGTCGGACACGATCGATTTGACGCGCTACGGTGCGCTCGATTTCACGCGCGTGAATTTCGCGCCGCTCAACAATCCGTTTCCGCTCACACAGATCTTCTCGCTGCCGTACGTGTTCGATTCGGTCGAGCACATGCGTCGTGCGGCGGACGGCGCGCCGGGGCGCGCGGTCCTCGAGAGCTTCGATCGTCGGGGGCTCATCGGGCTCGCGATCTACGATGCCGGTACGCGGTCCTTCTACAACGTGCGGCGCGCCGTGCACGAGCCCGAAGATCTGCATGGCTTGAAGATTCGCGTGCCGCCTTCGGACATCTTCATCGAGCTCGCGCGCGCGCTCGGTGCCAATCCGACGCCGCTTCCGTACGGCGAAGTGTACTCCGCGATGCAGACCCATCTCATCGACGGTGCCGAGAACAACTGGCGCACGTTGCACACCAGCCGCCAATTCGAGGTCGCGCGTTTCTGGTCCGGCACGGAGCATTCTCACTCGCCGGAAGCGCTGCTCATGTCCAAGCGCACGTTCGATGCGCTGACGCCGGACGATCGCGCCCTGCTCAAGGAGACTGCGCGCGAGTCCGTGCCTTTCATGAGGGCATTGTGGGATCAAATGGAAGCGGAATCGCGGCAGCACGTGATCGACGCCGGCATCGAGATCAGCGAGATCGACATGGCCGCATTCACGCGCGCCGCACAACCGCTGCTGAAACGATATCTGCAGTCCGACGCACTTCGCTCGCTCTACGACGACATCAAAGCGCTCGCGTAGCGCTGCCTTTTCTTGGGGGGACTCGGTTCGATGCTGAGCTCAATGAAGCGTTCGTTCGATTTCATCGATCGCGCGACCATCGCCTTCGCGGGCGTCGGCCTCGTCGGCATGGCGATCGTTCAAGGCTGGCAAGTCTTCGCGCGCTATGTGCTCAACAATTCTCCGAGCTGGACAGAACCGCTCGCGCTGTTGTGCATGAGCACGACGATGATGTTCGGCGCGGCGACCGGGGTGCGTGCGAGCAGGCACTTCGGCTTTTACATTCTCGTCGAGTCGGCGCGGCCCGCCGCACGTAAGGTGCTACTCGCCCTGGCGCACCTCATTGCGGCGGCCATCGGCGCGATGCTCGCGCTGTGGGGTGCACAGATGGCCGCCGAATCCTGGGACTATGCGATCGCAGGCGCATCTCTCCCGCAAGGCGTCGTCTATCTGCCGCTCTGTTTGGGCGGAGCACTCATTACGTTGTTCTCGCTGGAACGGTTGTTCCAGGGAGAAAGGGATCAGGGGGTAGGGGACAGGGGATAGTCAGAGTTGCTAGCGGCGCCTGACTACAGTCGACAGTCACAGTTTACAGCCAGAGCCCAGAGCCCAGAGCCCAGAGCCCAGAGCCCAGAGCCTAAGAACGATGTCCATCGCCATTCTCTTCGGTGTTCTTGCGATCTTGCTCATCATCGGTGTGCCGGTCGGGTTCGCGCTGATCGCCGCTTCGCTCGCGACGGTGCTTTATCTCGATCTGCCCGCGATCGTCGTCGTGCAGCAGACGGCGGCAGGCGCCAACGCCGCGTCGCTGATCGCGATTCCGCTCTTCATCTTCGCGGGCGAGTTGATGATGCGGGGCGGCATCTCGGAGCGCTTGATCTCGTTCGCCTCGTCCGTCGTCGGACATTTGCGCGGTGGACTCGGTCAAGTGAACGTGCTCGCGTCTTTGTTCTTCGGCGGCGTGTCGGGCTCCGCAATCGCGGATGTCTCCGCGATCGGCGGCACGATGATTCCGCAGATGGTCAAGCGCGGCTTCGATCGCGACTTTGCGGTCAACGTCTCGATCAGTGCGGCGCTCGTCGCGCTCCTCGTGCCGCCCTCGCACAACTTGATTCTCTACTCTGCATCCGCGGGCGGCTCGATCTCGATCGCCGATCTGTTTGCGGCGGGCATTCTGCCGGCACTGTTGATGACGTTCGCGGTCGGGTTCACGAGCTGGTTCATCGCGAAACGCCGCGGGTACGCCACGGAGGCGTTTCCCGGTCTGCGCGCGGTGTTGACGCGATTCGTCGCGTCGCTGCCCGGTCTATTGCTGGTAGCGCTCATCTTCATCGGAATTCGTGCGGGCATCTTCACCGCGGTCGAGAGCGCCGCGATCGCAGTCTTCTATGCGCTGCTCGTGACGAGCCTCATCTATCGCAGGCTTACGCGCGAGCACTTCATCGCGACGTGCATGGGCGCGGTCCGCACGACGGGGCTCATCCTATTCGTGATCGGCGCGGCCGCATCGTTCGGGTGGCTGCTCGCCTATCTGCAAGTGCCCGCGGCAGCGGTCGAAGCGCTCACTGCGATCGCAGACAGTAAGTATGCGATTCTCGCGCTGCTCGTCATCGTGCTCCTGATTCTCGGCACGTTCATGGATCTTGCGCCGCTGATCATCATCTGCACGCCGATCTTCCTGCCGGTTGCGAAAGCGTTCGGCGTCGATCCCGTGCACTTCGGCGTGATCTTGATCCTGAATGCGGGCATCGGCCTCATCACGCCGCCGGTCGGCTCTGTGCTGTTCGTCGGCACCGCGATCGGACAGATCAGCGTGACGCAGGCATTGCGAACGATCTGGCCGTTCTACTTCGCCGCGCTCACCGTGCTGCTGATCGTCGTCTATGTGCCGCAGCTCTCGCTATGGCTGCCTGCGTTGCTCAGAGCGGGCTAAAGACAAAGGGATACTCTCGCCAAGCACGCCAAGCTCGCAAAGGTTGGAATAGGATTTATCTAAAATGCTCGATGCCTGCCGCGTCGGGCTGCGTGCCCGCTCGAACGTCTGATAAAGAGATACGCTCGCAGAGACGCAGAGATAAGAAGGGAAAAACTTTTCTTCTCCCTCTTACCTCCGCGTCTCCGCGCGATAATCTTCTTGTTCTTACCTTTGCGAGCTTGGCGTGCTTGGCGGGAGGTTCTTCTCCTAGCCTCCAAGCGCCGCGGCGAGATCATCAGGGTTCTGCACTGCGGCCAAGCGCTCGTACGCGCGCATGAGCGCGCTCTTGACTCGATCGTTGTTCGTGAGCGGCGCGGGCCAGAAGCGGGGCAGGGACAGGAACGTGTCGACGTCCTGCTTCGCATCGCCCGTGCAACGTCGTCCAAGCTCGCTCAACGTATCCGCCATCGGGTCCGTGATCGCTTCGCCCTTCGCCGCCTTGCGGCGTATGAAGTGGAACCAGGCGGCGATCGGCACACACATGCGGTCGATCGGGCGGCCTGCGGCGAGCGCTTCGACCATGGTGTTCAGAATGCGGAACGGCAGCTTCTGCGAGCCGTCCCATGCAATTTGCGCGAGCAAGTGGCGTATTGCGGGATTGCGAAAGCGTTCGAGCACCGCGTCGATGTAGCGACCGAGATCGAGTCCCTGCGTCTCGTGCAGGCTCGCGCGGAAGTCTTCGCGCATCAGCGTCTGCACGAAGCGATCGAGATCCGGATGGTCGATCGCCTCATAGACCGTTTCGAGTCCCGCAAGCGATCCGACGTAAGCGAGCGTGGAGTGCGCCCCGTTCAGCAAGCGCAGCTTCGCGCGTTCGAATCCCGCCACGTCGTTCGTCACCGTGACGCCAACGGACGCCCAGTCGGGCGTGGGACCACGCAGCGTGTCTTCGATCACCCACTGGCAGAACGCCTCGCGCTGAATGGGCCAGCGATCTTCGACGCCCAACGCCTCGGCCACGCGCGCGCGCAGCGCATCGTCCGTAGCGGGCGTGATGCTGTCCACCATCGAGCACGGGAACGCGACTTCTCGCTCGATCCACTTCGCGAGCTCGCCATCCGATTGCGCAACGAACTCGACAACCGCGCGTCGCAAGCGCTTGCCGTTGTCCGCGAGATTGTCGCAGCTCACGATGTTCGGCGGCGGCATGCCCTTGCTCCGGCGGAGCTTGAGCGCATGCGCCAGGTATCCGACGAGCGTGCGCGGAGCGTCAGGGTGGGCGAGGTCGTGTTGAATATCCGGATGGTTCGTGTCGAGCCCGCCGTCGGGGCGCAGGCAGTAGCCCTTTTCGGTGATCGTCGCGGTGATCAACTTGACCGCCGGATCGACGAGCCGCGCGAGCACCGCGTGCGTCGACTCGCGCGCGACGAGGAGCTCGTAGATGGAGCCGATCACGCGATAGCCGGGTTCCTTGTCCAGCACCGCAATCGTGTAGAGCCCATCTTGCGGTGCGAGCGCATCGCGCACGCCCGTGCTCTGCAGCGCGACTTCGCAGATGCCCCAGCGCAGATCCGTGCGTAGCACTTCGTCCAAGTAGAACGCCTGATGCGCGCGGTGGAACGCCCCCGGACCGAAGTGCACCACGCCGAGCTGAACTTGCGATCGATCGTATGCCGGTATCTGAATACCGCGTGTTGCCAAGGAAGGCAGGGTGCTGTTCGTGAGGCGGTCCATGTGAGGGGATCTTTAACGGTTGACAGTTGAGGGTTGACGGTTGACGGCCAGAGCGGAGGACTTTGACAGTCCAGCAGGCGACCCTCTTGCCGTCAACTGTCAACCGTCAACCGCCAACCTTCTACAGCGTCACTCCATTCTTCCAGATCGCGATCTCGCGTTCTTCGTTGATCTCGTTCTTGGCGCGCGCGCCCGACGCCGTGCGAACGATGAGCTCGATGAATTCTTCCGTGAGCGCTTGCGGATCCTTGCCGCTCAGCACTTGGCCCGCATCGAAGTCGATCCAATGCGGTTTGTTTTGCGCAAGCGGTGTGTTCGAGCTGATCTTCAGCGTCGGTGCGGGAAACCCGAGCGGCGTGCCGCGCCCGGTCGTAAACAGCACGAGCGTCGCTCCCGCTGCAACGAGCGCGGTCGAGGACACACCGTCGTTGCCGGGCGCCTCGAGGAGTGCGAGCCCCGGTGCTCGTACGCGCTCGCCGTAGCGCAGCACCTGTGTGACGAGCGCGCGCCCACCTTTCTGGACGGCGCCCAGCGATTTTTCTTCGAGCGTCGTGATGCCGCCCGCGATGTTGCCGGGCGAAGGATTCTCGTGCAGCGGCTCGCCGTTGCGCATGAAGTATTCTTTGAAGTCGTTCACCAGGCGCACGATGTCATCGAACACGCGCTCGTTCGCCGCGCGTTGCATCAAGAGCCGTTCCGCCCCGAAGATCTCCGGGATCTCCGTCAAGATCGACGTACCGCCGTTGGCCGTGACCCAATCGGTGACGCGCCCGACGAGCGGGTTCGCGCTGATGCCGCTGAAGCCGTCGGAGCCGCCGCATTTGACGCCGATGCACAGCGAGTCGATGCCGCACGGTTCGCGCCGATCCTGTTCGGCAATGCGCACGAGCTCTTCGACCGCGCGCAGACCCGCCTCGGTCTCATCGCTCTCGGCCTGTGCCGCGAACGCACGCACGCGCGCGCGGTCCGCGTCCGGCAGATCGGCGAGCAGCGGGTCGAGCTGATTCGATTCGCAGCCGAGACCCACGATCAGCACGCCGCCCGCATTCGGATGTTGAGCGAGCGATGCGATCAAGCGGCGCGTGCGGTCGAGATCGCCGCCGAGCTGTGAGCAGCCGAACTGATGCGGGAACGCATGAACGCCATCCACGCGCTCGGCGAAACGCGTTGACGTCAAGCGCGCGATGCGCTCGGCGGTTCGGCCGACGCAACCGACCGTGCACAGGATCCAAATCTCGTTGCGCGTGCCGACGCGGCCATTCGCGCGACGATAGCCCATGAACGTCGGCTGCCCGCGTGCGAGGTCGGAAGGCGCGCTCGGCGCGAGCGGCTCGAAGCGGTAGCTGTCGAGACCGGCGAGCAGCGTTTGTACGTTGTGCGTGTGGACGTGCGCCCCGACGGGGATATCGGCCGTCGCGCGCCCGATCGGCCAGCCGTAGCGGCGCACGGGCTCGCCAACGCGGATGTTGCGAATGGCCAGCTTGTGACCGCGGGCGATCGGATCGAGCAGGGCGATCGTGGCGGAGCCGATCTCCACTTCCTCGCCCCGCGGCAAGTCGCGGAGCGCGACCGCGACGTCGTCGTCGGGCGCAATGCGCAAGGCAGTTGGCGGGGCGTCGAGGGTGGCGGACATGGAGCGGCCTGGAGCGAATGGAAAAAGGCGTCGACCGAGCGGTCGGCGATCCAAAGCGCCTCATGATAAGCCTTGTGCACCCCGTCGGCAGCGTTCCGGGTGAAGTAGACCCTGCAAGCGCTGCAAAAGGCGTTGTATGCTCGGAGCACAAGAAAATCATCAGACGGCGCAGGATGCGCCTTGACCGGCGGATAGCATGCCCAAGAAACAGGCCGCGAAGACGGCGCGACCCACCGCGCCGACCGCAAGGCAGCACCGAGCACCTGCCTCGATCACTCGCTCCGGCAACGTGGAGCGACGACCGACGATCAATGACGTCGCGCGGCTCGCAAACGTTTCCAAGAAGACCGTCTCGCGCGTGATCAACGAATCTCCGTTCGTGCGCGAGGAGACTCGCAAGCGCATCGCCGCGATCATCAAAGAGCTGGGCTTCTCGCCCGATCCGCAGGCGCGCGGACTCGCCTTTCGGCGTTCGTTCCTCATGGGCCTGATCTACGACAACCCGAACGCGCCGTATGTCATCAACATCCAGGAGGGCGCGCTCACGGCGCTGCGCAGGAACGGGTATGAGCTCGTCGTGCACCCATGCGATCGCACCAGCCCGGAGTTCTTGAGCGACATCAAGCGGCTGGTCACGCGACAAAAGCTGGACGGCGTCATTTTGTTGCCGCCGGTCTCGGAGAATCCCGAGCTGGCAGCGCTGCTCAGGTCGCTGGAATGCCCGTACATTCGCGTGTTGTCGGCGGCGCTCGACGATATCGAGAACCTCGTACTGTCGATGGACCGCGCGTCCGCGGCCGAAGTCGCGGAGCACCTCGCGAAGCTCGGTCATACGCGAATCGCGATGATCGTCGGCCCGGTCGCCACCTATCGTTCGGCGCACGAGCGCCTCGAGGGGTTTTCCGCCGCGCTCGCCGAGCGCGGGCTCACACTCGAGCCGCAGTACCTGGTGGAAGGTCAGTACACGTTCGAGTCCGGTGCCGCGTGCGCGGAAATGCTGCTGTCACGCTCGCCGCCGCCGACGGCGATCTTCGCGGGCAACGACGAGACGGCCGCGGGCGTGTATCGAACGGCGTATCTGCGCGGGGTCAAGATCCCGGACGATCTGACGGTCGTCGGCTTCGACGATAGTCCGCTCGCCTCGCGCCTGTGCCCTTCCTTGACGACGATGCGCCAGCCGATTCGGGATATGGGCAAGCTGGCCGCCGAGAAGCTGATGGCGAAAGTCGCGCGAGTCCCGGGCCCGTCCGCCTCGGCCTCGACCGTGTTTCCGCACCTCATCGTCCGGGAATCCTCCGGGCCCCCGAAGTCCTAAGTCGGCGCGCTCGCGCGGCGCTCGTCCGCCGCGAACACTGCCTCGCCAGCCTCTCCAGGCTTGAAAGCCCCTCGGCAGACCCGAGGTAAAGCCGTTCACGGGCTTGGCGATCGGCATGACACCGGTTACCATGCCCCCGGTTTCAACGCAGCCGCATGGCTGCCCGTCGCAGATTCCTGTGTGGGGGGCTCGAAGTGTTCAAGAAGACGTATCACGCAACGCATCCGGACATGATGGTCGGCGCAAGCAACCAGCAGCTTCGCGACCGTTATCTCCTCGAGGGCCTGTTCGCGCCCGATGCGCTTTCGCTCAACTATGCCCACTACGAGCGTTTCGTCGTGGGCGGCGCTTTCGCGAAGAGCAAAGCGGTCAAGCTGCCGGCGCAGGTCGAGCCTGCTTCGGCCGCGGGAAAGCCGTTCCTCGAGCGCCGCGAGCTCGGCGTGATCAACATCGGGCAAACGCCGGGCCGCGTGAAGGTCGACGGACACGCCTTCGAGCTTGCGCCGAAGGACGGTTTGTACGTGCCCATGGGCTCGCAGGACGTGAGCTTCGAAGGGACCGACGGCGAGGGCGCGAAGTTCTATCTCGTCTCGACGCCGGCGCATGCGCGCTTCGAGCCGGTGCATATCTCCATCGCGAAGGCGGTGCCGCTCGAGCGCGGCGCTTCGGAAACGTCGAACGAGCGCACCATCTATCAGTACATCGTGCCCGCAACGTGTAAGTCGGCACAGCTCTTGATGGGGCTCACGATCCTCAAGCCGGGCAGCGTTTGGAACACGATGCCGCCGCATCTGCACGATCGGCGCTCGGAAGTCTATTTCTACTTCGACCTCGCGGACGATCAGCGTGTGATGCACTTCATGGGAGAGCCCGACGACATGCGCACGATCGTCATGCGCAACGAAGAGGCCGTGATGTCCCCGCCGTGGTCCATTCACATGGGCGCTGGCACGAGCAACTACAGCTTCATCTGGGCGATGGGCGGCGAGAACCTCGACTACACGGACATGAACGTGCTGGATATCTGCCAACTAAAGTAACAAGAAGCGTTCATGAGCCATCAGGATCTGTTCTCGCTGACCGGCAGGGTCGCGCTCGTCACGGGCGCGAATACGGGCCTCGGTCAAGGCATCACGGTGGCGCTCGCGCAAGCGGGCGCCGACATCGTCGCGGTCTGTCGCTCGCGCCCGGATGAAACCGAGCATCAAGTTCGAGCGCTCGGCCGCAAGTTTCATACGATCTCGGCCGATCTCGAGCGCAGCATGGAAGCGCCCGCCATCGTCACGCGTGCGATCGATCTCGCGGGACACGTCGACATTCTCGTGAACAACGCGGGCATCATTCGACGCAACGACGCACTGTCGTTCACGGAAGAAGAATGGGACTCCGCGCTCAACGTCAATTTGAAGACGCCGTTCTTCCTCGCGCAGGCGTGCGCGCAAGCGATGCTGCGCGCCGGCCGCAAGGGGAAGATCATCAACATCGCCTCGATGCTCTCGTTTCAAGGCGGGATTCGCACGGCCTCGTACACCGCGAGCAAGAGCGGCCTCGCGGGTCTCACGCGGTTGCTGGCGAATGAATGGGCCGCCCGAGGCATCAACGTGAACGCGATCGCGCCCGGCTACTTCGAGACGAACAACACGAGCGCGCTGCGCGCGGACGAGGCGCGCAATCGCGATATTCTCGCGCGTATCCCGGCCGGCCGCTGGGGCCGTCCGTCGGATCTCGCGGGTGCGGCGATCTTCCTTGCGTCGGATGCATCCGATTACGTGCACGGCACGATCCTAGCCGTCGACGGCGGGTGGCTCGCACGCTAAAGGCCCCACGCACCGATTGTCGACCCCTCACCCTAACCCTCTCCCGCAAGGGGAGAGGGGGCGGCCTCCTAGTCACTTCCTCCGGGGCGGAACGCCGCGCCCCGCACTCGTCGTTCAGGCATTTCCTTAAACCTCCTCTCCCGCGCTGCGCAACACAGTTTCCGCGCGCCTACTGACGCAAGCTCCCGGCTCGGCGTCGCCACGCCTGGAATATGTCACTCAGTCGAACCGTTAGGAACCTGCGCTAGACCCTGATGGGCGCGAAAGCGATCACCGAAGCCCTTCCCGATGCGGCTGTCGTGCTCGACAGCTTTGCGCATGGCGTCGCGGTGCTCGATGCGGGCGCGCTCACCCCTCGGCTCAAGCACGCGAACAAGGAGCTCGTTCGCATGACCGGGTACTCGGTCGAGGAGCTGCGCGCAAAGCCGCTGTGGCAGCTGCTCGCGGGGCCGGACAGCGATCAGCTCGTACAGCAACAAGTGCGTAATGCGTTCTCCGGATCGCACGTGCCCGCGTTGCAGTGGCTCGTCTATCGAAAGGATCGCACGCCCTTCTGGGCGCGCATCACCGCGCGCGGTGCACAGGGCGAGGCCACATTCGTCGTCACCGTCGAGGACGTGACCGAGTACAAGCGCGTACGCGAATCGTTGCGGGCGAGCGAAGGCCGCCTCGCAATCGCAACCGCAGCCAACGGCGCGTCGATGTGGGACTGGAACATTCCGCGCGACGAGATCTACTACAACGAGCACTGGCGCGAAGCGCTCGAGATCGAACCCGAACGGCTTCTCGAGCGAAAAGAGTTGCACGAACGCTTGTTGCTGCCGGGCGATCGCCCGGAAGTGTTGCAGCAGTTCGAAGATCACTATCACGGCCGTACTCCCCATTTCTCGAGCGAGTATCCCCTCGCTACGGCCCGCGGTACCCGCAAATGGTTCGAGGCCTATGCGAAGGTCGTCAGTCGCGACGCCGAAGGACGGCCGCTACGAATGATCGGCGTGCTGAACGATGTATCGAGCAAGCGCAAAGCCGTGCAAGACGTGACCGCCGTGCAAGAGCGCTGGGAGCGTGCGGTTCGCGGTACGTCCGATGGCCTCTACGATTGGGACCTGCTCACCGGACACGTTTGGTACGCGGCGCGCTTTCGCCAGATCGTCGGCTACGATGAAGCCGACTTTCCGGACATGTTCGCCTCGTTCCAGAACGCACTGCACCCCGACGATCGCGCGCTCGTCTTGAGCAAGATCCGCGCGCACCTCGAGAATCAGGCGAAGCTCGACGTGCGCTGTCGCGTGAATACGCGCACCGGCGCGACGATCTGGTGCCGCTTGCGCGGCGAGGCCGCGCGCGATGCGGCCGGCCGGCCGCTGCGCTTGTCCGGCTCGATCAGCGATATCAGCGCGCAAATCGAGGCGGAAGAAGCGCTCAATCGCAGCCAGGACTTCTACGGCACGATCCTCGATTCCTTGCCGCTCTTCATTGCCTACGTCGATCGCGATGAGCGCATCGTCTATGCCAACCGCAACTTCCAAGAGTTCTTTGCGGTGCCGCTTGCGAGCAGCAGAGGCCGCGTCATCAACGATGTCATCGGCGATCGACGGTATGGCGCGATCGGCCCGTTCGTACGCAAAGCGTTCCTGGGCAAGGCGACGGAAGGGCAAGGCCGATTCCGTGCGCATTCCGGACGGGTGCTCGATCTCGACGGATTGTTCTTGCCGCACTACGACGAGCACGGCGAGCTGCAAGGTTGCATCGTCGCGGCACGCGACATGACCGACAAGCGCCAGCTCGAGGCCGAGCTGCGCCAAAGCCAGAAGATGGAGGCGGTCGGCCGGCTCACGGGCGGCATCGCGCACGACTTCAACAATCTCCTATCGGTCATCGTCGGCAACATGCAGCTGCTCGCTAGATCGCTGCGCGAGAGCCCGCGTCTGCTGCGGCAAGCAGAAACGGCCCTGAGCGCCGCGATGCGCGGCGCGGCGCTGACGCAGCGCTTGCTCGGATTCGCGCGACAACAAGTCCTCGAACCGAAAGTCGTCGACTTGAACGGCATGATCTGCGATATGTACGAGCTGCTGCGACGCACGCTCACGGGCGACATCGAGATCGAGCGGCAGCTCGAACCGGAGCTTTGGGCGACGCGCGCGGATCCGGGACAGCTGGAGAACAGCGTGCTCAATCTCGTCATCAACGCGCGCGATGCGATGCCCCACGGCGGCACGATCACGATCACCACCCGCAACGTCACCGTGGGGGCGAGCCGCGGCCCGCGCGACGAAGGCATCGAGCCCGGCGATTATGCCGTCGTCGAAATCAAAGACACCGGTACCGGAATGTCGGCTCAAGTGCTGAAGCGGGTCTTCGAACCGTTCTTCACGACCAAGGACGTCGGCAAAGGCAGCGGGCTCGGCCTGTCCATGGTGTATGGCTTCGTCAAACAGTCGGGCGGGCACGTCTCCGTCACGAGCGCGCTCAATCAGGGAACGACCGTGCACATGTACTTCCCGCGCGTGCACGCCTCGCTCGCCCGTGCGACGGTCGATGCAAGCAGTCCGCTCGATTTGCCGCGAGGCGAGGAGCTCATCCTCGTCGTCGAAGACAACGCGGAAGTTCGCCGCACGGCCGTCGATATCCTGAGCACGCTCGGCTATCGGGTGCTCGAGGCGTCGAACGGGCACCACGCGCTCCAGCAATTCGCGCAGCATCCTGACATTGCGCTCGTGTTCTCCGATGTCATGCTGCCGGGAGGCATGCTCGGCTCGCAGCTCGTGAGCAAGCTTCGCGAACAGCGCCCCGACGTACGCATACTGATGACATCCGGATTCAGCGAAAGCGGCATCATGAATCGCGGCGTGCTCGACGGTACGATCGAGCTGCTGCAGAAGCCGTATAAAGTGGAAGAGTTGGCGCGGCGCGTACGCGCCCTATTGGACGGAAAAGAGGAGTCCCACTGTGTCCCGGCCTGAAAGGAACCTACTGCTTGCGGTCGATGATGAAGTCGATTTTCTCGAGCTCATCGAACAGATCGGCGAAGGCGTCGGCTGCGAAGTCATCACTGCAGATAGTGCCGCTCGGTTCCGCGAGCAGCTCGCGGCGCGTCAGCCGTCCCTCATCCTGCTCGACCTGCAGATGCCCGGCATGGACGGCATCGAGGCGCTGCGCTATCTCGCGCGCCAAGGCGTAACGGCGGGCGTGCTGCTCGCAAGCGGGATGGACCAGCGCGTCCTCGCGAGCGCACGGCAGCTCGGCGATTCGTTGGGTTTGAGAATGTTGGGCACGCTGCAGAAGCCGGCGATGCTCGAAGACATCGAGAGCTTGCTCATGACGCATCTCGGTCCCGGCGCGCGCATCTCCGCGGAGGACCTGCAGCGCGCGATCGAAGAACACGAGCTGATCGTGCACTACCAGCCGAAGGTCGTTCGGTGCACGAACGACTGGCAAGTGCGCAGCGCCGAGGCGCTCGTACGTTGGCGCCATCCGAGCCTCGGCTTGCTTTATCCGGGCGAGTTCCTGACGCTCGCGGAACAATCGGGTCTCATCGTCGGCATCACGGATTTCGTGATGACGGATGCGATTCGACAGATCGGCCATTGGCGTCAGCGCGGGCTCGATCTTTCGGTCGCGGTGAATCTCTCGCCGCGGCTCGTACAGGATCTCGAGTTCCCGGATCGGCTGAACCGGGTCTTCCGCGAGTTCGAGGTGACGCCCGAACAACTGACGCTCGAGGTCACCGAAGCCGCATCGCTCGACGATCCGGATCTCGTTATGGACATCTTCACGCGCCTGCGCGTGAGAGGCGTCGGCTTAGCGCTCGACGATTTCGGTACCGGGATGTCGTCTTTGACGCAGCTCTACAAGATGCCCTTCAACGAAGTGAAGATCGACGGGACGCTGATCGCGGACATCGCGACGAGCAAGGCCGCAGCCACCGTCGTTCGTGCCATCACGGAGCTCGCGCACAATCTTTCGCTGACCGCGTGTGCCGAAGGCGTAGAGACGCCGGCGCAATTCGAATTCCTGGATCAGGTCGGCTGCGATGCGCTGCAAGGCGACTTCATCGCCTCGCCGATGCCGGCGTCGGAGATGGAGAACTTCATCCACGTGTGGAACGGCTCGGATCACACCTGGGTGCCCGTCGTCAGGAATGAAGTGTGACGTGTCCGAGAGTGTGACGTGTAAGGTGTATAAGGTGTAAGGTGTAAAGCCAGAAGCGGCAGCGGCACGCGCGGCGTGCTCTGACCCTACACGTCACACTCTACACATCACACGAGAAGCGGTTAGCCGCTAGCGGCTAAGCGCTTCTCTTTAGCTGGCTTCAGCATGTGCAGCGGAGCGGTCAGCACGACGCGCGTGCCCTGGCCGGGTTCTTCGAACGCCACGTTGCCGCCGAGCATCCGTGCGCGGTACTCCATGATCTTGAGGCCCATTCCCGGATGTCCTTGCGCAAGGCCCGCCGAGAGGCCGATGCCGTCGTCGGCAACCGTGAGCTGGAGCTTGCGATTGACCGTTTTCAGCTCGATAAAAATCGATTTGGCGCGCGCGTAACGTGCCGCATTCGTCGTCGCCTCCTGCGCCACGCGATAAATGTGCGTCGCCGCGCCTTCCTCGATTTCGGGCAGCCGCGCGGCGGCCATCTTGAACGTGCACTTGAGGTTGTACATGTCGGTGCAGCGCGCGGCGAGATGCTTGAGCGCTTCGGGCAACCCGCCACGTTCCAAGTTCACGGGTGCAAGACCGCGCGCGAGCGAGCGTGTGCTCTGGATTGCGCGCGCGAGCAAATCGCTGATCTTCGTGACTTGCGACAAGTACTGCGGCGCCTCGCGCGACAACTGCACTTCGAGGCCTTTCAATAAGAGCGAGAGCCCCGTGAGCTCTTGCCCGAGCCCATCGTGAAGATCGCTGCCGAGCCGGCGCTGCTCGCGATTGGAAATCTCGAGGATTTCTTGCTCGAGCGCCTTGCGGTCGGTGACTTCTTGGACGGCGCACACGAGCCCCGTGATCTTGTCCTGATCGCGCAATGGAACGTGGGTGAGGTTGAACCAGCGGATCGTGCCGTCGGGAGTGACCCAGTGCCGCTCTTGCCCCGAAACGGCGCGTCCCGTGCGCATCACGGTGGCGGCCTGGGCCTCGATATCCAAGGTCGTTTCGTCGCTCCAGATCTCGGAGAGACGCTTGCCGATGATTTCTTCGCGCCGTTTGCCGGCCACCTCCAGCATCATGCGATTCACGATCGTGATGCGATTCTGGGTGTCGACGGTGTAGATGACCTCCGGCAACGTGTCCATGACGGTGCTGATGAGCAGGCGCTGCGCTTCGAGCTCGAGCTCGGCCTGGCGGCGTTCGCGGCGCTCGCGTGCTTCGAGCAGCGCACGATTTACGACGGTCGGCAGGCGCTGCAGCCGATCTTTCAGGACGTAATCGGTCGCGCCGCTCTTGAGCGCTTCGATCGCGCGTTCTTCGCCGAGCGAGCCCGATACGAAGATGAACGGCACGCCCGGGCACGACTTCTGCGTAATCTTGAGCGCGGCGAGCCCGTCGAAGCCGGGCAACGTGTAATCGGCCAACACGAGGTCGATATCGCCGTCCGTCAGCGCTTCACGGAATGCCCGCTCCGTGGCAACGTGCCGCCACTCGACCTCCAGTCCGTTTCGTGCGAGCTCGAGCTCGATGAGCTCGGCATCGTTCGGATCGTCCTCTAGGAGTACGAAGTGCAGCGACCCGGTGGTTTCCTGACTCATACGGAAGTAATACCAGAAGAGACCCCTGCTTTGCTGCGCGCCGTGCGAAACGCAGCATCCCCTATCCGCGACCATTCGGTATCGTTGCGGTCGGAACCTCGACCTCCGAACGTGTGCGTCCGATCGCGCGCTCGTCGGTCGCAGGTTCCTCGAGCGACACGCTATCACTTCGGAGGTGAGTGTGGAAAATGGCGATTGCTGCGAGCTTGTGCGACCGCAAAATGCGATGTTAGAAATCTACTAGGAAATCATGAAGGGTCTCGCGGCCCTTTTTTACACATCGCAGCGAAAGCAGACCGTTTTCGCCGCGAGACGCTACACAGGATGCTTTCTTAGGAGCGACGAGCCTATGGCAGAGCAAACACGGATCGTGATCGTAGACGACCATCCCTTCGTCCGCGAAGGATTGAAGCAGCTGCTCGCCGGGCAAGGAGACTTCGTGCTGTCCGCAGAGGCGTCCTCGGTGCAGGATGCGCAGGTGGCGATCGCCGGCGAGAAACCGGATGTCGCCGTCGTCGATCTCGCGTTGGGGGCCGATGACGGGATCGAGCTCGTACGCTGGATCCGCAACGAGCATCCCGATGTTCGCGTGCTCGTGCTCTCGATGCAGGACGAGGCCCTCTATGCCGAGCGTTTGCTGCGTCTGGGCGTGAGCGGCTACGTCATGAAGAACGTGGCCGGTACGGACTTCCTGGGCGCGCTTCGCAAGGTTGCACGAGGGCAGCGCCACGTCAGCGCGGCAATGGGCGAGCGGCTGTTGAGCCAAGTTGCGCGCGGCCGCGTCCCTGGGCAGGACGAGGACCCCGTTTCCGCGTTGACCGAGCGCGAGCTCGAGGTGTTTCGGCTGATCGGCGAGGGCATCAGCACGCGCGAGATCTCGGAACGGCTCTCGTTATCGATGAAAACGGTCGATGCTCACCGCCGTCACATGCGCGAGAAGCTGAATCTGCGCTCGACGAGCGAGCTCATTCGCTACGCGACGCAGTGGGTGGCGGATCAGGCGGCAGGCTAGCCTTTCCCTGGGCTTGGGGCTTGGGGCTTGGGGCTTGGGGCTCGGGGCTCGGGCAAGATGAAAGAAATTCTGACCTAACGTCGGTCTTTCTTACTTGTCCGGACCGATTTGCCCAAGCCTCACGGCTGGTTGCTAGCAGAGCGTCAATATGGGCCCGCTTCATTCTGGCCCGAGCCCCACGCCCCGAGCCCGAAGCCCCTGGTAACGGACGTTATGTCTCATCGTGACGGCGCCACTGGGCACGGGTACGCAATCCTTGGCAAACGCGAGCGCACCGCCCATGACATTAGGGGATCGGCTGATATCCCCTACACGGTGCCTCACAGACCATTCCGTCACGACGCGCCGCCGCGAACTGGCGACGCGCCTGTGTGCTCAGCTCGAGCACGCAGCTCGTTGACGGATAGAGTGCTGCTTGAACGCCGCCACTAAAACAATCGAGTCGCCGCGCGACGGATCGGAAGATGCGTCGCTGGAGGCTCCATACCCAGAGCTGGGACATCGAGCCATTCGTGCGTTGCTCGCGGCCGTGCCCGAGTTCGTGTTCGTGCTCGATCGCAAGCTCAACATCATCGTGGCGAGCCGCAGCGTGGGTCTCAGATGCCCGAAAGAGTTGGAGGGCCGACCCATCATCGACGTCTTCCCGCCGCACCTGCACGCGATTGCGTCGGCGACGCTTCATCGCGTGCTCGCGAGCGGGCAGGTCGACGGATTCGCTGCGGAGATCGAAGGCATCGACGGTCAACAGCGTCATTTCGACATCCGAGTGAGTCCGTTTCGCCCGGATGAGGGAACGTCATGGCTGACGCTCATCGCGACGGAAATCACCGAGCAAGTGCGCGCCGAGCGTGCCATCGCCACTCAGGCCCGCATGATCGAGTCGATGCTCGAAGGGGTCGCCGTCATCAACGAGCGCGGGGTGATCGAGATTACGAATCCCGCGTTCGACCGCATGTTCGGCTATCGCCGCGGCGAGCTCATCGGGCGCGACATGGCCGCCCTCGCGGGCTGGCCGTTCGAGCAGCCCGAGCGCTGGCAGCGCGAGGGCAGCGAAAGCATCCGCTCGCAGCGTGTCGAGTTCGACGGTCGCCGCGCGGATGGGACGTTTTTCGCCGCTGCGGGCGTGCTCTCACGGTTCGAAGTCGTCGGCAGCAATCACAGTCTCGTCGTGCTTCAAGATGTGAGCGAGCGCAAGCAGCTCGAGCGCGCGATTCTCGAAGCGGTCAATCGCGAGCAGTATCGGATCGGTAACGATTTGCACGATGGTCTCGGCCAGGAGCTGACGGGTATCGCGCTCATGTTGCGCGGACTGGCCGGTCGCGTCACGACCGAGTACGAGCCGATCCTGCCCGAGATCGAAGGGATCACGCGCCTCGTGAGCAACGCGATCGAAAGCACGCGCGCGCTCGCGCGCGGGCTCTCGCCCGTGAACCTCGAACGCGGCGGCTTGAAGGACGCGCTGGAAGGTCTCGCCATGCATGCGGCCGAGCTCTACGGCGTGCAAATCCTTTGTACACAGCGCTTGAGCGCAGCGCGCCCCTTGAGCGCGGAGTTGGCGAATCACTTATATCGAATCGCGCAAGAGGCGGTACGCAACGCGGTCCGGCACGGGAAGGCGCGGGCTATACGACTGCACTTGCATGTTGCGCGCGCTAAGGTGCGCCTGACGGTCACCGACGACGGGACTGGGATGCCAACCCAAGCCGAGCAGGCTCCCGGCATGGGACTGAAGATTATGCGATACCGGGCGCGTATGTTGGGCGGAGAGGTGCGCTTCGAGCGTTCCACCCCGAGCGGAACACGCATCGTATGCGAATGCCCGATCGCGCTTGGGGCGACGGATGCGCCGCGCGAGCGAAAGCCGCGCCGCAAGAGGGCGAGCGGCCGCATTAACTAGGTAATAGCTGATGAAGTTTTCGCCGCGTTTCTGGTGAAGAACGGATTCAGGATTCAAGTGAGCGATCTTTGAAAGGAGTGAAGCAATGACCGTTGGGACTTCTTTGTTCAAGACGATGCACAAGCCGCCGGCGGGCGTGCCGAAGGACCGCAAACGCCGCGTCCTGATCGTCGACGACCATCCGATCGTCCGGCAGGGCCTGCGCCGTTTGATCGAAGCGGAGTCGGATCTCGAGGTGTGCGGCGAAGCCGAAACGGCCCGCGAAGCGAAGTCGCTGATCCGCGAGCTCGAGCCGGACGCCGTCATCGTCGATGTCTCCCTGAAGCAGGGTGACGGGCTGGAGCTGGTCAAGGACGCGCGCGCGCACTATCCATCTTTGCCGCTGCTCGTGCTCTCCATGCACGATGA
>JAAYXG010000289.1 GCA_012516015.1 Lysobacteraceae bacterium
CGACGCTCGTCAATGCCTTCGTTTGCGATGCGATCCGGAAGATCGTATCGGACGTCATGCGTCGCTTTGATTCCTTATCGCTCCAGCCGAAGACACCCTCGTACTTCGTCTCACCGTGCTGAAGCACGAGCGCGACAGCGCCGGCGATACGCTCTTCGTCGACATACTGCTCGAGCAGCCGATCGAGAT
Organism: Lysobacteraceae bacterium; assembly: GCA_012516015.1. Taxonomy (GTDB): domain Bacteria; phylum Pseudomonadota; class Gammaproteobacteria; order Steroidobacterales; family Steroidobacteraceae; genus Steroidobacter. The sequence continues at coordinate 190 of JAAYXG010000289.1, forward strand.
GCGCCAACCGCTCCTTGGATAACGTGCCACCCCATTGAGTGTCGCCAGAGAGCGCCGAGGTGACCCGCTCGCTCGAGTGCTGATCGGCATGTACAGCGACGCACGCGAACACGAGCGCGAATGCAAAAAAGCGCGAAAGCCAGCGGGATTTGTTGTGCATGCAGGTTCGTGAGTAGCCAAAACGGCCACGTACCGTAGCACAACTAAGATTGAATCTCGCAAAGGCGCAAAGCTCGCCAAGGATAGGGTGCTCCGACCGCGCTACGGCCGCACCCAAGACGCAGAGTTGGGAATAATCTATTCTTACCGCCATGAGACCCATCCGGTTCGGTATTGTCGGGACGGGCGCGATTGCGCCTTTTCACGCTCGCGCGATCCAATCCGTACCTGGCGCGCAGGTCGTCGGCGTCACGAGCCGCACGCCCGAAAATGCAAAGCGGTTTGCGCAGGATCATCGGATTCCGTTCGTCGCTGCGGACGTCGAGGAGCTCGCACGACATCCCGAGATCGAGGCGATCGCCATCACGACGCCAAGCGCACTGCATCGTGAGCCCGCACTTGCGGCGATCCGCCACGGCAAGCACTTGATGATCGAAAAGCCGATCGACGCGACCGTCGAAGGCACGGACGAAATTCTGGAGGCCGCGAAGCGCGCCGGAGTGCTCGTAGGTTCCATTTTCCAGGCTCGCTTCGGCGATGGCGCGCGCGCTCTCAAGCAAGCGATCGACGCCGGACGGTTCGGGCGCCTGGTCTTGTGCAGCGCGTACGTGAAATGGCATCGCACGTCGGGCTACTACACGGGATGGAAGGGCAAGCTCGCGGAGGATGGCGGCGGCGCGCTGATCAACCAGGCCATCCATGCGGTCGACCTGTTGCAGTGGTTTGCGGGACTGCCATCCGAGGTATTCGCCTGGACGACACGCGTCGTGCACACGAGCATCGAATCCGAAGATACCTGCTGCGCGGTGCTCCGCTTCCCGAACGGTGCGATGGGCTCGATCGAAGCGAGCACCGCCGTGTGGCCGGGCTGGTCTCGCAAAGTGGAAATCTGCGGCGAGCTCGGGTCCGCAGCGATGGAAGACGACGACATCTCGCAATGGGCGTTCCGCGATGCGCGGCCCGAGGACGAGTCGATCCGTGCAACGCGCGAAAGCGGCGCGATGGGCTCGGGTGCCAGCGCGCCGATGGCGATTCGCTTCGAAGGCCATTTGCGGCAGTACGAGGACTTCGTCGCTGCGATACGAGACAACCGCGCACCGGCAATCGACGGCTACGAAGCGCGCAAGGCCGTCGCGCTCGTCCGCGCGATCTACGACTCCGCCGAGCGCGGCGTCCCGGTCGCGCTCGCGAGCTAGGACGAA
>JAAYXG010000290.1 GCA_012516015.1 Lysobacteraceae bacterium
ACGCTGCCGCATGCCTACGGATTCTTGGGCGAGCGGTGCGATCGGATCGTGAACGCGGTGATGGAGAGGATAAGGAGATAGGCGTGTAGACGTCCGCACGTTCACACGTCTACACGTTCGCGCGCGTCCGCGCGCCACTCACCTATTCAGGTGCCGTCGCAAACACCGATCCAGCACTTCGCGGTCGATCGGTTTCGTCAGATGGTCGTCCATCCCTGCGGCTTTGCATTCTTCGTCCGCGCCTTTCATGGCGTGCGCGGTGAGTGCGACGATCGGAATGTGCTTGTCGCTTGGCTCGCGTCGACGAATCTCGCGCGTTGCCTCGTAGCCGTCCATTTCGGGCATTTGACAGTCCATGAGGATGAGATCGTACTTCCCGGTTTCCCACGCGGCGACGGCTTCGCGACCGTTGCTCACGACGTCGACTTCGTAGCCGAGCTTCTCGAGCGCGTGGCAAGCGACTTTTTGGTTGACGGGAACATCCTCGGCGAGCAGCAGGCGCTTGCGGTCGCTGCGGTTGCGAAGCACGCGCAGCTCGTGGCGCGTCACGATCGGCTGCGTTTGGCTGTGCCAATCCTTTGCATCGCCGCCGAGTACCACGAGTAGGCAGTCGATGAGATCGCTCTCCGCGACGGGCTTGAGCAAGTAGCCCGCAAAGCCGATCTGCGCGAAACGCAACGCATCGCCGCGAAGGCCCGAGGAAGTGAGCAGCACGAGCCGCGTGAGCTTCAAGTCCTCGTCCGCGTTGACACGCCGTCCGAGCTCGGCACCGTTGCAGTCCGGCATGTCATGATCGAGCAATGCGATCTCGAACGGTTCGCCTTCTTCGTGAGCCTTGCGCATGAGTGCGAGCGCTTCCGCGGCGGAGCTCGAGAGCACGGGACGCATGCCGCATTGCTCGAGCTGGATCGCAAGGAGCTTGCGATTAGTGGCATTGTCGTCGACGACGAGCACGCGCCGTCCTTTGAGCTCGGACGGTGCGACACGCTGGAACGTCGGTCCGGTCGCGGTGGAAGGCTCGAAGCGTGCCGTGAACCAGAAGCGCGAGCCGACGTTTTCCTCGCTTTCCACGCCGACTTCGCCCTGCATGAGCTCGACGAGCTTGCGCACGATCGAAAGGCCGAGGCCGGTACCGCCGAAGCGACGCGTCGTCGAGGCGTCGACCTGCATGAAAGGCTGAAACAGCGCGCCCATGCGGTCGGCGGGAATGCCGACGCCGGTATCGCGCACCTCGCAGCGGACGAGCGTCCCCTTGTCGTTCGATTCGACGACGCGGATCTTGAGCGACACTTCTCCCTGCGACGTGAACTTCACGGCATTGCCGCCCAGGTTCAGGAGCACTTGGCGCAGACGTCCCGGGTCGCCGCGAACCATCTCGGGTAGCTCGGGATCGATATCCATCGTGAGCTCGAGACCCTTCGCATGCGCTTGCACCGCGAGCACGCGCGCGACGTCGCGCACGGCGTCGCGCAGATCCATATCGATGTACTCCAGCTCGAGCTTGCCGGCCTCGATCTTCGAGAAATCGAGAATGTCGTTGATGACGGTGAGCAGCGCACGTCCGCAGTCTCGGATCGTTTCCGCGTAATCGCGCTGCACCGGTTCGAGATGCGTATCGAGCATCAGCTCGCTCATCCCGATCACGCCGTTCATCGGCGTGCGGATCTCGTGGCTCATGTTCGCGAGGAATTCGCTCTTCGCGCGGTTCGCCGCTTCGGCGGCTTCGCGCGCGGCTCTCAGCTCATTTTCCGCTTCGACGCGTGCGGTGATGTCGCGGCCGATGCCCATGATGCCGATCACGCGGCCCGATTCGTCCCGCAGAGGGACCTTGGTCGTGAGCACGTACGAGCGCCGTCCATCGTGGTAGACGACTTCCTCTTCGCGGTTGAGGAGCGCTTCGCCCGAACGCATGACGTTCTGCTCGTCCTCGAAGAATCCCTGGGCAAGCTCCTTCGGAAAGAAGTCGAAGTCGTCCTTGCCGACGACGTCGACTCGATTCGTGCCCATGGCATTGGCGCACGCGTCGTTTGCGAGCAGGAACTTGCAGTTGATGTCCTTCGCGTATATCAGATCCGGGAGGCTGTCGATCAGCGTGCGCAACATGTGACGCTCGTGATCGGTGTCATCCGAGCTCGAAGCGCGGGAGTACGCCATCGGCGCGGGCGAGACCGCGCGCGGCCGGGACTTCACGCTCCAGAGAGCGGCCAAACCGGGCAACAGCAGGAGCGCGAGCACGAGGACGTGCTGTCCCGCGGCGCTCAGCGAGGGAAAGATCGCGAATACCGCGAGACCATAGAGAATCGCCGCGATCGCGCATAGCACGGCAAATCGCGTGGCGGCCGCCGAATGCGGCCGCCCCTTCGCTGGTTCCGCGGCGGCGGTGTCGGTCATCCTCGATCTCACGTCCAAGCTCGTTGCGGGTCCTCGAGCATGGGTCCTTCCATGCCAGAGCGTGAAGTGCATCGCAGTCGCCGGCGTCGACGGCTGATAAGTGCACGGCACGGCTAGCATTCCTTGCCGGGCGCGCAACCGCGGGGGTCCTGTTCACATTTTCAGGATTAAGACACGTGCGTCGTGCCGAGTCTGTAACGCAGTTACGTGTGGATGTGGACGTTTGGACGTTTAGACGTTTGGGCGTGTAGGCGTGCGGACGCCAAGCGCGAGGCCAGCTCAGCCGATCATGTGCCGTCCACAGACACGTCTACACGGGATCGGCCACGACCTTCTGACGCTGAGTGCCGAGGTTCTCGATTCCGAGCTCCATGACGTCCCCCACCGACAAGTACACGGGCGGCTTCTGGCCCAAGCCCACACCCGGCGGCGTGCCGGTGGAGATCACATCGCCCGGATGCAGACTCATGAATCGGCTCAAGTAGCTCACCAAGAAGGCCGGCTTGAAGATCATCGTGCGAGTCGAGCCGTCTTGATAGCGCTTGCCGTTCACCGACAGCCACATCGAGAGATTCGTCACGTCGCCGGCTTCGTCGGGCATCACGAGCCATGGACCGATCGGGCCGAACGTATCGCAGCCCTTGCCCTTGTCCCAGGTGCCGCCGCGCTCGAGCTGAAACGCGCGCTCGGAGATGTCGTTGACGACGCAGTAGCCCGCGACGTGCTCGAGCGCCGTCGCTTCATCGACGTACCGCGCCGTCTTGCCGATGACGATGCCGAGCTCGACTTCCCAATCGAGTTTCGTCGCATCGCGCGGCATGATGACGTCGTCGTTCGGGCCGCAGATCGCGCTCGTCGCCTTCATGAATACGATCGGTTCTTCGGGGATGGGCGCATTCGTCTCGGCTGCATGGTCGGCATAGTTCAGTCCGATGCACACGAATTTGCCGACATTCCCCACGCAGGGACCCACTCGCGAGCTCGGGTCCGCGGGCGGCAGCGACGACACGTCTATATCCGCAAGGCGACGCAAGCGCTCGGGATCGAGCGCTTCTCCGGCGAGATCGGCGATAACCGTCGATAGATCTCGAATCTGCCCGTCGCCGTCGATGATTCCCGGGCGCTCATGTCCGGCGGAGCCGAATCGTACGAACTTCAAAGTGCACTCCTGAAAACGGTTGACGGTTGACGGTTGACCGTTGACGGCCAGAGAGATACCAGAACCTTACATCGTCCAGCCGCCGTCGATCACATGAATCTGTCCCGTCGTGAACGCAGCGGCGTCGGAGGCAAGATACACCGCCAGCTCGGCGATCTCATCCGGTTTGCCGAGACGGCCCATCGGCTGGCGCGCGATGAATGCAGCCTTCGCGGATTCGTAGTCTCCGGTCGCGCGTAGGCGCGCGTCGAGAGAGGGTGTATCGACAGTGCCCGGGCAGATCGCGTTGCAGCGAATGCCCTTCGAGACGAAATCGACGGCAACGGATTTCGTGAGTCCGATGACCGCGGCTTTCGTCGCACCGTAGATGCATCGATTCGCGACGCCGATGATCGAGCTTGCCACAGAAGACATGTTGATGATCGATCCGCCGCCCCGTTCGATCATGCCGGGAAGCACGCTTCGAATCATCGTGAACATCGAGCCGACGTTGATCTCGAAGCCGCGACGCCAATCGTCCTCGCCATTGTCGAGAATCGTGCCGTCGTGGACGACGCCGACGCAATTGAAGAGGACGTCGACTGCGCCGACCTCGGCGGCAAGCGCGCGTACGGCAGCGGCGTCCGTGACGTCGAGCACGTGCGTCTCGCACTGCGCGAGGCTCCGAAGGGTCTCTCCGCTGACGTCGACCGCAATTGTGCGCGCGCCTTCGCTCGCAAAGCGCTCCGCTGCGGCGCGCCCGATGCCCTGACCTGCGCCGGTCACGATCGCAATCTTGTTGGTCAGTCGATTCATGAGGCTCGCTGAGCGATCCGCGCTCTCGCTACGACGTTCACGCGCCTGCACGTCCACCGCCGCACGCTACACACCTACGGGCAGACACGCAGGTCCGATCGGCTCGAACTGCTTGTACGTCAGGATGAACTCCTGGTGTCCGAGGGCCTCCGATTTCGACGCGGCGCCGCCCGCTACGTTCAGCACGCATTCGAAGATCTCCTCGCCGACTTCGTCGAGCGTCGCTTTCCCTTCCAGAACACGGCCGGCATCGATATCCATGTCGTCGGCCATGCGCCGGTACGTCTCGGGATTCGCGCACACCTTGATCACCGGCGAGATCGCGGAGCCGACGACGGATCCTCGCCCGGTCGTGAAGAGCACGAGGTGCGCGCCGCAGGCGATCAGCTCGACGATCTCCGCATTGTCGGAGATGTTCGGGAAGCCGAAGCGCGGCGCGCCGTCGGGAACGACGTCCAGGAGGTAGAGTCCGCCGCGGGGCGGCACATCGCCCGGTTTGAGCAAGCCGCTGATCTTCGATGAGCCCGATTTCGAGTACGCGCCCATCGATTTTTCTTCCTGCGTCGTGAGCCCGCCTTCCGCATTACCCGGCGCGAAGCTGCCATGGCCCATGATTCGATAGTAGCTCGCCGCTTTGGCGACGCAGGCTTCGATCTCTCGCCCGAGCTCCGGCGTCACCGCGCGCTCCGCCATGATGCGCTCGCAGCCGATGAGCTCGCCGGTTTCCTCGAAGATGCACGCTGCGTTCGCGTGCACGAGCTTGTCGAAGCAGCGTCCGACGGCTGGATTCGCCGTCAGCCCGCTCGTGCCGTCCGAGCCGCCGCATATCGTTGCGACGACGAGATCCTCGATCGCCATCGATGCGAGCGGTGCATACGCCGTCGCTTTGAGCCGCTCGATGGCCTCGAGCCCCGCGTTCACGCTTTTCACGGTGCCGCCGGCTTGCTGGATCACGAGCAGCTCGACCGGTCGGCCGCTCGCTTCGACCGCGCGATAGAGCGCCTCGCGGTCGAAGCCTTCGCAGCCGAGCGAAACGAGCAGCACGGCGCCGACGTTCGGATGCGTGCAGAGCTGTTGCATCATGCGCAGCGAATACGAATTCGGGTAGCAACCCGGAAAGCCGATGAGGTGAACCTCCGGCGCATCGCTCTTCGAAACGATCAGGCGCGCGACGTGG
>JAAYXG010000291.1 GCA_012516015.1 Lysobacteraceae bacterium
CTGCGTGAGCACATAGTGGAGCTTGAGAAAGTCGACGATGCGCCCCCAGCGATAGTGTGTCGTCTCGTTGTATCGCGCCGCGATGATGTCCATGACTTCGCGACACACCGGCATCTGCTCGGCGATGAACTTGGCCGACATCTCGATCAATACGATCGCGGAGGATTCGAGCGGCTCGAGAAATCCGGCGGACAAACCGACCGCGACGCAATTGCGCTTCCAGAACACCTCGCGGCAACCCGCACGGATCGGAATCTTCCGAAGCGGGAGATCCTTGCCTCTCGGCCCGAGATATGCGCGCAGCTCTCGCTCGGCGTCATCTTGCGAGATGTGTCGGCTCGAGTACACATACCCGACTCCGCGCCGCGTCGGCAAACCGATGTCCCAGATCCAGCCGGCCGACTGCGCGGTCGAAATCGTGTGCGTTGCGATCGGGCTCGTCTCGGATTCGTAAGGCACCTGGGTAGCGAGCGCCGTATCGCAGAAAAGAACGTCCTGACATCCCTTGAACGGCACACCGAGCGTTTCGCCGATCAGCAACGCCTTAAAGCCGGTGCAGTCGATGAATAGATCGCCCTCGATCTCTCCTGCCTGTTCGGTATCGAGGCTCCTGATATCGCCATCCTCGGTGACGTTCGCTCGACGGACATCCGCGAGGATGTGCTGCACGCCGAGTTTCTCGCAGCAATGCTTCTGCATGAAGGCGGCGAACTTACCGGCATTCAGGTGATAGGCGTAGTTCGCGACGGCGTCGTACTCCGCGGTCGCGATCGTCTTCGGTGCGAGCCCATCGTCGCAGAGGCGCCCTTGGGGAGAGACGGCATCGCAGAAGCTCCGGCCGTCGTTCCGGACGAGCCAATGCGGCGCCAAGTTCAGGTGAGAGAAGGCCTGGGGATACATGAGCGGATGGTAGTAACCATCGTCGGGCTTCCCCGTGGTCCACCGGGCAAATAGCGCTCCCTGCTTGAACGCGGCATCGCATTGCCGGAAGAACTCCGTTTCGGAAACGCCGATGCGGGACAACGTGCTGCGGAGGGTCGGCCACGTGCCTTCGCCCACTCCGATGATGGGTGTATTGGGGGATTCGACCAGCGTCACGTTGAAGTGGGCTGGGATTCGACTTCGATGCTTCGCGGCGATGACGCCCGCCGTCAGCCAGCCAGCGGTTCCCCCGCCTACGATCACGACTCTCTTAACCGGACGCACCATAAGTCGGATTATCGCATGTCGCCGGCAGGACCGGCACGGTGGAAGTGCGCGTGGGAGGATGACGACCCCGGGGGGGAGCCGAACATCCTCCCACACGTCACTGGCACACCTACATCCTGAAGCGCACGCCCAGCGTGTAGCGACGTCCGTATGCGAACACGTCGAGGAGCTGATTGTCGTAGCGTCCGTGCGTGCTCAACGTTTCGTTCGTGACGTTCAACGCCTCGAAGAACACATTGAGCTGCTCGGTCAGCTGGTAGCTCGTGGTCACGTCGATCTGCAGGCTCGAATTCACGAACGTCGGTTCGGCGCCGAACTCCGAGTTGTTCTGGTTCTGACCGAACTGCAGCAGATACTCATCGCGCCAGTTCGCCGCAACACGAACCTCGAAGTCGTTCTTGTCGTAGAAGCCGACGAAGTTCGCGGAGTCGGCGAGACCCGTCACCGCAAAGCCGCTTTGCGAGATGTCGTTGCGATCGTACGGACGGTTCGTGTCCACGATCGTGATGTTGGCGTTGAAGCCGAAGCCAGAATCGCCGAACACGTGCTGCCATGCGAACTCGAAGCCGTCGACGGTCGCATCAGGACCGTTGACGCGCTGGGATACCGTGTAAATGGCCGGCTGCCCCGTCGTCGGGTCGATGACGTTGTTGATCGTCTGACGCTGCGTTCCTTGAACGATGAAGTTCGTCACGTCCTTCATGAAGTAGTTCAAGGCGGCA
>JAAYXG010000292.1 GCA_012516015.1 Lysobacteraceae bacterium
CCGGGTCCCCGCACGAGTGTCTGGAATGCGAGCACCTGCAGCGCATCGCCCGCCAGGATTGCCGTGGCCTCATCGAAGGCTTTGTGGCATGTCGGTCGTCCGCGGCGCAGGGCATCGTTGTCCATTGCCGGCAGGTCGTCGTGAATCAGCGAATAGACGTGGATGAGCTCGACGGCGCAGGCCACGCCGTCGATCGCGTCCTCGGCGAGACCGAGCGCGTCAGCCGTTGCGTACACCAACGCCGGCCGTACGCGCTTGCCGCCGCCAAGCACGCTGTAGCGCATCGCCTCGTGCAAGCGCTTGGGTTCACGCTCGCTCGAAGGTAGGCGCAACGAGAGCTGGTCTTCGATCCGTCGTTGCCAGGCGGCGAGCCGGCCTGGGAAGTCGGAGACAGCGGAATCCTGAGCGGCCGACGTACTTGAGTCCGCGACTTTCAACCTTCTTCGCTCTCGTCCGGATCGAATTCCGCCGTATCGAACTGCTCCGGCGGGCCGCTCTTGCGAAGCAGGATCTCCACCTTCTGTTCGGCTTCCTTGAGCGCGGCCTGGCACGTGCGCGTGAGCTGCACGCCGCGTTCGAATTGTCGCAGCGAGTCTTCGAGACTGAGCTCGCCCTGTTCCAGCTTCTCCACGATCGCTTCGAGCTCGGCGAGCGAGCGCTCGAAATCGGGCAAGGGAACGGCCTCGTCGGTCGGCTCGGGTTTTGGCGTGTTCACTTCTGGGGGCTTCGAAGAAAGCAGTATCGAATCGGCGGCGCAAGCTTGCATGCACGCATGCACACGGTCAAATCGAGTGCTGTCGATCGCGTTTTCCCGGCGTTGACTTGCCCGGTTATCGGGCATAGATTTCAGGCCAGTTAGACTAGGTCTAAAGGGTTGCAATCCCATACCAAGTAGGACCGGTCCGACGTTCGGCGCGAGGCAGCGCATGCTGCTGCGTACTTTCGATTTCCTTTGTTCATCGAGGATCCTGCAATGAAGAATCTGAAGGGCACGAATACGGAGAAGAATCTGAAGGACGCGTTTGCGGGCGAATCGCAAGCGAACCGTCGCTATCTGTACTTCGCCGCGAAAGCCGACGTCGAGGGCTACAACGACGTAGCCGCCGTGTTCCGCTCGACGGCGGAAGGCGAGACGGGCCACGCCCACGGGCACCTCGAGTATCTCGAGGCCGTTGGCGATCCCGCCACGGGTCTGCCGATCGGCGATACGGCCGCGAACCTGAAGGCCGCGATCGCGGGCGAGACGCACGAGTACACGGACATGTATCCCGGCATGGCGAAGCAGGCACGCGAAGAAGGATTCGACGAGATCGCAGACTGGTTCGAGACGCTCGCGAAGGCGGAGCGTTCGCACGCGAATCGCTTCCAGAAGGCGCTCGACACGCTGTAGTCGAAGCCGAGCTTCGACGGCTGGGGGCCGGAGGCTGGAGGCCGGGGCAAGAAGACGCTTGTCTCGCCTCCACGTGCGGTACGTGCTGCCGCCAAGGGCCGCGCGCGTGCGCGCGCCATTTCTGGCTCCAGCCTCCAGCCCCCAGCTTCAGCCAAAAGAAGGAACGCTGCGTGTCCAAGCCAACCGCAAGTGCGCCCGCCCGCGAAGGCAGCTTAGAGGCGCCGACTCGCCATCCGATTGCGTGGAAAGATCCCGAGTTCTTGAACGAGCAGTCGCTCTTCAAGGAGCTCGAGCGCATCTTCGATATCTGTCACGGCTGTCGCCGCTGCTTCAACCTGTGCAACGCGTTTCCCACGCTGTTCGATGCGGTGGACGAGTCGAGCACGGGTGAGGTCGAGTCCGTCGACAAGAAGGTCTACTGGGACGTCGTCGATCACTGCTATCTCTGCGACATGTGCTACATGTCGAAGTGCCCGTATGTGCCGCCGCATCCCTGGAACGTCGACTTCCCGCACCTCATGCTGCGAGCGAAAGCGTACAAGTTCAAACATCGACCTGTGCGGGCGCGCGACAAGATCTTGAGCTCGACGAACGCGGTGGGAAGTCTCGCAGGGATCCCGGTCGTCGCGGAGATCGTGAATGCCGTGAACAAGACGGCGCTGGGACGATCGATGCTGGACAAGGCGCTCGGCGTTCATCCGCAAGCACCGATTCCGGAGTATCACAGCAACACGTATCGCAAGCGCCATCGAGCGCGGCAGCATCCCGAGCTGGAGGCGAAGCCGAGCGAGGATTCGAAAGGCCGCGTCGTGATGTTCACGACGTGCTACGGCAACCGCAACGAGCCCGCGCTCGGCGAAGATCTCGTTGCGATCTTCGAGCACAACGGGATCCCGGTCACGATTGCGCGCCAGGAGCGCTGTTGCGGAATGCCGAAGCTCGAGATCGGCGACCTCGAGACGGTGGAGAAGTACAAGAACGACAACATTCCAGAGCTCGCGCGCTGGGTCGATGAGGGCTGGGATATCGTGACGCCGGTTCCGTCGTGCACGCTGATGTTCAAACAGGAGATCCCGCTCATGTTCCCGGACGATCCGCAGGTGCAGAAGGTGCGCGACGCGATGTTCGACCCATTCGAGTATCTGTGGGCGCGGTACCGGGCCGGCTTGTTGCGCACGGATTTCGCGCGCAACCTCGGCAAGGTCACGTATCACGTTCCTTGCCACACCCGCGTGCAGAACCTCTGCTTGAAGACGCGCGACGTGCTGATGCTCGTCCCCGGTACCCAGGTCGATCCGATCGAGCGCTGCTCCGGACACAATGGAACGTACGGCGTGAAGCGCGAGTTTCGAGACGTATCGATGAAGATCGGCCGGCCCGTCGTCCGCCGCGTCGCCGACTCCGATGCGGATTTTTACTCGAGCGATTGTCCGATGGCCGGCCACCAAATCGAGTCCGGCCTCGAAGGCGGCAAGGAGCCGACTCATCCGCTGAAGTTGCTGCGAATGGCTTATGGCATCTAGGTACCCGAGCTGAAACCATGCACTTGCGCAAACTCACCCGCACAGATCTCATGAGCCTCGAGCAGTACTCGACGGCTCGCAAAGACTTTCGCGCGAAAGTTCTGGACCACAAGAGCCGCCGCACGGTCGCCGTCGGCCCGCACACGACCTGGTGTTTCGAAGATCAGCTCACCGTCCAGTATCAGGTCCAGGAGATGCTGCGCGTCGAGCGCATCTTCGAGGCGGAGGGCATCCAGGACGAGCTCGACGCCTACAACCCGCTGATCCCGGACGGCAGCAACTGGAAAGTGACCTTTCTCATTGAGTTCCCTGACCCGGAAGAGCGCAAGCGGCGGCTCGCGCAGCTAAGGGGTATCGAGGATCGCTGCTGGGTGCAGGTCGCCGACTTCGAGCGCGTCTTCGCAATCGCCGACGAGGACCTCGAGCGCGAGAACGAGGAGAAGACCTCCGCCGTCCACTTCATGCGTTTCGAGCTCACCCCGCCGATGTGCGAGGCGGTCAAGAACGGCGCGGCGGTGAGTATCGGCGTCGATCACGAGAACTATCGGCACAGCGTCGAGCCGCTGCCGCAACCCATCCGAGATTCGCTCGCCAAGGATCTGATTTAGCAGGCCGGCGGTTCATCGTTGCCTGTTGACGGCCGGAGGCGGGTACGCCAACCCGCGGTCCTTGCTTCTTCTCGAGATGACTCAATATCGTCGTTGAGAGAAGTTGCGGCCGTCTTCTGGCCGTCAACGGTCAACTGTGAACCGGCAGCTGTCTGCTAGAATCCGCGCGCCTTCTACACTCAAGTGCGCACGCTAATAAATGGCCCAGTCTTATAACGCTTCCGACATCGAAGTTCTGAGCGGGTTGGATCCCGTTCGCCGTCGTCCAGGGATGTACACGGACACGAGTCGACCGAATCACCTGGCGCATGAAGTCATCGACAACGCCGTCGACGAGGCGCTCGCCGGCTACGCCAAGCGTGTCGATGTGACGCTGTACAAGGACGGCTCGCTCGAGGTGTCGGACGACGGGCGCGGTATGCCGGTCGACATCCACCCGAAGGAGAAGGTGAGCGGCATCGAGCTCATCCTGACGCGCTTGCACGCGGGCGGAAAGTTCTCGGACAAGAACTATAAGTTCTCGGGCGGCTTGCACGGCGTCGGCGTCTCGGTCGTCAATGCGCTGTCGAAGAATCTCGAGTGCTGGGTGAAGCGCGGCGGCAAGGAGTACAACATCGGCTTCAGGAACGGCAAAGTCTCCTCGAAGCTGCAAG
>JAAYXG010000293.1 GCA_012516015.1 Lysobacteraceae bacterium
GCAGGAGGGGCTATGAGCTCGCCGCGGCTGTTATTGATCGATAACTACGATTCGTTTACCTACAATCTGGTGCAGGCCTTCATGGTGCTCGGCGCCGAGGTGATCGTGCACCGTAACGATCAGATTACGATCGACGAAGCGAAGGCGATCGAGCCGACGCATCTGTGCATTTCGCCCGGCCCCGGTACGCCGGACGATGCGGGCGTCTCGATGAAGATGGTGGAAGCGTTCGCCGGCAAGCTGCCGATCTTGGGCGTCTGTCTTGGGCACCAGTCGCTCGTGGAGGTCTTCGGCGGCAAGATCGTGCGGGCGTCGCGTCTGATGCACGGCAAGACCTCGCTCGTGCATCACGACGGCAAGACGATCCTCGAGCACATGCCGGCACCGTTCGAGGCGGGGCGTTATCACTCGCTGATTGCGCAGACGGATTCGTTGCCGGACTGCCTCGAAGTCTCCGCGCGCACGAGCGAAGGCGAGGTCATGGGTGTGCGGCACAAAACCTATGCGATCGAAGGCGTGCAGTTCCATCCCGAGAGCGTACTCACGCCGCAAGGCCCGCAACTCATGGGCGATTTTCTGAAGCTGCGTGAGGGCACGAGGTCACCATGACACTGGTCAAAGAAGCACTCGAGCTTCTGCTTCAACGCAAGAATCTGAGCGAGGCGCAAGCCGCCGAGCTGATGCTCGCGCTTGCGGACGGCTCCGTCGCACCCGCAATGGGCGGGGCATTGCTCGCGGCGCTGCGGATCAAGGGCGAAACCGCCGACGAGGTTCGCGGCTTCGCGAAGAGCATGCGTCAGCTCGCTCGTCGTCCCAAGCTGTCCGAGGGAACGCCGCTCGTCGACATGGTCGGTACGGGAGGCGACGGGTCGGGCAGCTTCAACTTGTCGTCCGGCGCCGCCCTGCTCGTCGCATCGATGGGGGTGCGCGTTGCGAAGCATGGCACGAGCTCCATCTCGAGCCGCAGCGGCAGCGCAGACGTCGTGCGTGCCTTGGGTCTGGAGCTGCCGCTCGATGAAACTGCCGCTGGCGAATGCCTCGACGCCACCGGCTTTACGTTCTTCTTCGCGCCGCACTATCACCCTGCGATGAAGGCGATCATGCCGATTCGTCAAGCGATGGGCGTGCGCACCGTGTTCAACATTCTGGGACCGCTGGCGAATCCGGCCGAACCGCCGTTCCATCTGATCGGCGCCTATCATGTCGACGTCGCCGAGATCATGGCGCATACGATTGCCGGCCTGCCGATCGAACGCACGTACGTCGTTCATGGCGAGCCGGGTTGGGACGAAGCGACGCCGGTCGGACCGTTCACGCTCTTCGACGTGCGACCTGGCCGGGTGACGCGCACCGTGCGAAGTGCGGAGGAGTTCGCGCTGCCTCGATGCACGCCGGATGAACTGAAGGGCGGCGACGCCGCCTACAATGCCGAGCATCTGCGTGCCGTTCTGGAGGGGCGGCAGCACGGCGCGCACCGCAATGCGATCGTATTGCAGGCTGCGCTCGTGCTCGAGATGCTCGGCAAGGCTGCGACGCCGACCGACGCGGCTCGCATGGCGGAGGATGCGATCGAATCCGGTGCCGCTCGCAAGATGCTGGAGCGGCTGGCGGCCTTCGGCCGCCGCGGTGAACAGCGGATAGCGGACAGCGGACAGTGAGGGCCAGCAGAATGGAAGCACTACACGAGCGCCAGGGCAGTACAAACTGTCGCGCACGAACTCTTCTAGGTGCGGGTACGTTAGCCATTCGTGGCGTTCGTTCGGTCGACTCGTTCCTCCCATTGCCGTCTGCTGTCCATCGTTCGCCGTTCACTGCGTAGGGCGCCCCCATGTCCGGTCTGCTCACCGAAATGGCACAAGCGAGTCTTGCGCGACTCGAGCAAGCTCGCACGAACGAATCGGAAGAAGCGCTGTGGGCGCGCGTGTGCGATCTCCCGGCGCCGCCGACGTTGAAGCTGTCGCCGGAAGGATTCGATGTCATCGCCGAGTGCAAGCTGCATTCCCCTTCCGCGGGCGACTTGTCTGCTCACACGAGCGATATCGAGACGCGTGTGACGGCATATGCGCAAGGCGGTGCATGTGCCGTGTCCGTGCTGACCGAGCCCACGCGCTTCGGCGGCTCGCTCGAGCATCTTGCGCAAGCTGCGCACGCGTTGCGCTCGTTCGACATTCCCACGATGCGCAAGGACTTCCTGGTCGATCCCTATCAAGTCATGGAAGCGCGCGCCGCCGGAGCGGGCGGCGTGCTCGTGATTGCGCGCATGCTCGACCAGAGTCGCATTACGGCGCTTCTCGATTGCGCGGCAATGCTCAAGATGTTCGTGCTGCTCGAGGCATTCGATGCGGAGGATTTGACGCTCGCTCGCGAGGTGCTCGCTTCGCGCGAGGGACACGAGGAGCGGGTCCTCGTCGGGCTCAACTGTCGCGACCTGCAGAAGCTCACGATCGAGCTTGCGCGGCTGGAGGAGCTCGCGGATCAGCTGCCGGAGCTTTATCCGCGCGTCGCCGAAAGCGGTGTCAAATCCGTGGAGGATGTGAAGCGCATCGTCGAGCTCGGCTACAACATGGCGCTGATCGGCACGACGTTGATGCATAGCGAAGCGCCGGCCAAGCTGCTTGGCGAGATGCTCGCGACGGGCCGCGAGCATGTGATGGGCTTGAAGGCCAAAGGGGACGTGTGAAGTGCCGAGCGTAATGTCGGAGGCTTCACGCGCGCCACACGTTGCACGTCACGCTTTGCGCGTCGCACCGTAATGTGGATCAAGATCTGTGGACTCAGCTCGGCCGAGGCGGTTGCAGCGGCTGTCAACGCCGGCGCAGACGCAATCGGCTTCGTGTTCGCTCCATCCGTGCGTCAGGTGAGCGCGACGCAGGCTGCGGCGCTCGTGCGCGGCGTACCGACGCGGGTTCAACGAGTCGCCGTGATGCGCCACCCTTCGCAGCAACTCGTCGACGAAGTCTGTGCCACGTTCGGCCCGGACGTTCTGCAGACGGATTGGGACGATCTCGCGAAGCTGCGGCTCCCGGAGACGTTACAGGTGCTCCCTGTCGTCCGCGATGGAGATGTAATCGAGGCAGCTCCTTCGCGTCTCTTATATGAAGGCAGAGTCAGCGGCTCGGGGGCAACTGCGGACTGGGCAGCGGCGCAGCGATTGGCGAGTCGATCGCAACTCGTCCTCGCGGGCGGGCTCAACGCGGCGAACGTCGCGACGGCGATCGCAACGGTGCGGCCGTTCGGCGTCGACGTCAGCAGCGGGGTCGAACGCGCACCCGGCATCAAGGACGCCGCGAAGATCGAAGCATTCATACACGCGGCGCGCGAAGCCGCCGACGTAGCGCACGCTCGAGGAATTTCTGATGAATCAAATCATCGATCAGGCTGAAGCGAAGACGTTGCTTGCGAACGTCATGAACGACGCGTATCCGGATGCGCGCGGCAGGTTCGGGCCATTTGGCGGACGCTACGTGCCGGAGACGCTCGTTCCCGCCCTCGATCGGCTGCAGAGCGGCGTGGATCGTTATCTTCGCGACCCTGAATTTCTCGAGGCCTTCAACGCCGAGCTCGAGTCGTGGGTCGGACGACCGACGGCGCTTACGCACGCCCGTGCTCTCTCCAAGCGATGGGGTGCCGACATTTGGCTGAAGCGAGAGGACCTCGCGCACACGGGCGCGCACAAGATCAACAATGCGGTGGGCCAAGTGTTGCTCGCGAAGAAGCTCGGTGCGAAGCGAGTGATCGCGGAAACCGGCGCAGGCCAGCACGGTGTCGCGTCCGCCGCAGCATGTGCGCGACTCGGCATGCCGTGCACGGTGTACATGGGATCGGTCGACATGGAGCGGCAAGCACCGAACGTCGGACGCATGAAGCTGCTCGGCGCGACCGTCGTGCCCGTGACGAGCGGCGATCAGACCTTGCGCGCCGCGGTGGATGAAGCGCTGCGCGATTGGGTGTCGGACCCGAACGGAACCTACTACTGCCTCGGTTCGGCCGTCGGGCCCCATCCCTATCCGTATCTCGTTCGGGAGCTTCAATCCGTCATCGGCCGCGAGGCACGCGAACAGATTCTCTCAGCAGTCGGAAAGCTTCCCGATTGGGTGATCGCGTGCGTCGGCGGCGGGTCGAACGCGATCGGTCTCTTTCATCCGTTCGTCAAGGACCGGGACGTGCAGATGCTCGGCCTCGAAGCGGGCGGCACGGGCACGGGGTTGGGGCAGAACGCTGCTTCACTCGCGTATGGCCGGCCAGGCGTGCTGCAGGGAAGCTATTCGCTGCTGCTGCAGGATCAGGACGGTCAGATCCAAGAAACCCATTCCGTATCAGCCGGCCTCGACTATCCCGGCGTCGGGCCCGAGCACGCGCTGCTCATGAGCATCGGCCGCGTGAAGTACGAGGCGGTCAATGACGACGATGCGCTCGCTGCGCTCGCGGAATGCTGTGCGGCGGAGGGCATCTTGCCTGCGATCGAATCTTCGCATGCGCTCGCTGGCGCGAAGCGCCTTGCTCAGGCGCATCCGGGCGCGACTCTGCTCGTCGGCCTATCCGGGCGCGGCGATAAGGACATGCCGACGCTACAAAGAACACTACTCAAGGGCGCAGTCTGATGGCAGCACGCGAATCGATCGGCAAGGCAATCGGCTCCGCGCGCGAGCGCGGCGAACCTGCGCTCGTGGCGTACATCACCGCGGGCTTTCCGCAACGAGACCGCTTTCAAGACGTGTTGACGTCGGTGGCCGCTGCAGTCGACCTCATCGAAGTCGGTGTCCCGTTCACGGATCCGATGGCGGACGGAACGACGATCCAGCGTTCGAGTCGCGCTGCGCTCGAACAAGGCGTGACGCTCAAATGGATCCTCTCGGAGCTGACCGTCTTTTCCGGCCGGAGCCCGAGGCCAGAGACCCCATTGCTCTTGATGAGCTATCTCAACCCGCTGCTTGCCTACGGTATCGATCGACTGCCCGATGATGCGGCGCGCGCCGGCGTTGCGGGATTCATCATTCCCGATCTGCCGTTCGAGGAATGCGACGAGTTGCGAGCGGCCTTCGAGCGTCGCGGTCTCGCGCTCGTCCAGTTCGTCACACCGGTCACGCCAAACGAGCGCGTGAAGCTATTGACCGAGAACAGCAGCGGCTTCATTTATGCGGTGACGATGACCGGCACGACAGGGAAGAACGTTGCCGTACCCGCCGAGGTGTTGGAGTACTTCGATCGAGTCAAGGCGATCTCTCCGGTACCGGTGTGTGCAGGGTTCGGCATACGCTCGCGCGAACAAGTGGAACGACTCGCACCTCACGTCGATGGTGTGATCGTCGGGTCGGCGCTCGTCGAAGCGTTGGAGCGCGGTGATGATCCGGGAGTGTTCCTGAGCTCGTTGCGGCTCAAGAAGTAGGTCGAAGCCTTACGCCTTCAGTCTGCACATAGCTTCCGGGCAGTTGTGCCGGCACCCTGTCGGAACAATGCTCGCGTCTGACTTCTTATGATTTAGCTCGCGTGCTGACGCGAGATCGTCCATCAAGAAAGCAGACGAGGCCCCGATGGCTGTCAGAATGCCACGCTGGTCGCTGGGGAATTTGTTCCGATCGAAGCAGCCGCCGTCCAGATCTCTTCCCAAGCGAGAAGCGAATCCCTATCACGCGGTCTCCATCTTGCCCGGAAAAGGGGCGTGTCCCGCGGCGTTCCGCCTGTCCGGCATTCGCTTCCTTTCGACGGGCGCGCCGCGCCTGCCACTGCCGAGTTGCGATGCCGAGCATTGCGATTGCCGCTTCAAGCATCACAACGATCGTCGCGCGGGCCATCGGCGTCTCATCGAAAGAGGGCTATTGCCGCCGACGTGGTCAGCGCCCGAGCGCCGTCGTTCGCCAGGACGC
>JAAYXG010000294.1 GCA_012516015.1 Lysobacteraceae bacterium
CGGCAAGTCGGTACTGGCCGCTGCCTGCGAGGCTTGCGCCTGAGTCTCCGTGGGCGCTTCGCTGCGCTCGCCGCATGCGCTCAATAGGCCGGCCGCACAAACCACGACGATGATGCGATGGATCATGAGGACACTCCAATGCTTATTCGCCTTCGAGGGGTCCTTAATACTCGCCCCATCGAGAGGTTCCATCAATAGAGAAATGCCAACACCACGAAAGATCAGCCGACCGTACGCTCGATGATCTCCGCGCCGCGGGCCAACAAGAAGGAGCGAAACGCGACCGTGATCGGCGATAGACGTTTGTCGCGCAGATGAATCACGTACCAATCGCGCAATAGCGGCAGGCCGCTGATGTTCAGCGTCACGAGCTTGCCCGCGGCAAGCTCGAGGCTCACCGTGTGCTTCGAGATGAAGCTCACGCCCATGCCGGCCATCACCGCTTGTTTGATCGTTTCGTTGCTGCTTACTTCCATGGAGGCGTGAAACTCGACGCCTCGTTCGCGGAACACGTGCTCCATCGACGCTCGGGTGCCCGAGCCTTGCTCGCGGATCACGAAGTTCTCGCTCTCGAGCCTTTTGAGCGGAATCTTCCGCTGCGCGTTCGCGAGCGGATGATCCGGCGCGGCAATGATCACGAGAGGATGTTTCGCGAACGGCTCTGCGATCGTGACGAGCTCGCGCGGCGGTCGCCCCATGATCACGAGGTCCGTCTCGTTGTTCGCAAGCTGCTTGACGATCTCCTCGCGGTTTCCAACCGTGAACTTGATCGACACCTGGGGATATTCGACCGTGAACGCCGACAACAGCGACGGCGTGAAGTACTTCGCCGTACTGACCGCGCTCAGCTTGAGCACGCCGCGCTTGAGCCCGCGCATCTCGGCGAACGATTCGCTCGCCGCACGCAGCACTTCGTTGATCTGCGTCGCGTAGTGCAACAGCGCCTCGCCGGCTGGAGTCAAATGAATTGTTCGGCCCACGTGCTCGAACAAGGGCAGTCCGACCTCTGCTTCCAGCAGCTTGAGCTGTTGCGACACCGCCGGTTGCGTCAGATGCAACTCGCGCGCCGCGCGCGTGAAGGACTTCTGCTGCGCGACCGCAGCAAACACTCGGATCTGGCGAAGGGTGACGTTGCGCATGCGGGATGAGCCGACCTGGTGTCGCGAGGCGAACACATTAGCAGATCTTATACCAGAACAAACAATATCCGATTGGACCTAATGGCTCTAGAGGTCCACGCTTCATCACACCCCATTCTCCTTCGAGGACATGACGATGAAGCAGATCGGTTCACGCACCGCACCGGTTTCGACGGCGGATCGCTATAAGGCAGGCGTCCTGAAGTACGCCGACATGGGGTACTGGGACGGCGACTATGAGCCCAAAGATACGGACGTGCTCGCCCTCTTTCGTATCACCCCGCAGGAGAACGTCGAGCCGATCGAAGCGGCAGCAGCCGTCGCCGGTGAGTCTTCGACTGCCACCTGGACCGTCGTGTGGACCGATCGACTCACCGCCTGCGATCGTTACCGCGCGAAGGCCTACAAGGTCGAGCCCGTCCCCGGCGCGCAGGGTCAGTACTTCGCGTACATCGCCTACGACCTCGATCTGTTCGAGCCGGGTTCGATCGCGAATTTGAGCGCTTCGATCATCGGCAACGTTTTCGGCTTCAAGCCGCTCAAGGCGCTGCGCCTCGAGGACATGCGCTTCCCCGTCGCGTACGTGAAAACTTTTCAAGGTCCGCCGACGGGGACGATCGTCGAGCGTGAGCGCCTCGATAAGTTCGGCCGCCCGCTGCTCGGTGCGACCGTCAAGCCAAAACTCGGCCTCTCCGGGAAGAACTACGGACGCGTCGTCTACGAGGCGCTGCAAGGCGGCCTCGACTTCACGAAGGACGACGAGAACATCAACTCGCAACCCTTCATGCATTGGCGCGACCGGTTCTTGTACTGCATGGAAGCCGTGAATCGTGCGCAAGCCGCGACAGGCGAAGTGAAGGGCCACTATCTGAACGTCACGGCCGCGACGATGGAGGACATGTACGAGCGCGCGGAATTCGCGAAAGAGCTCGGTTCGGTGATCGTGATGATCGACCTCGTCATCGGCTACACCGCCATTCAATCGATGTCGAAGTGGGCACGTAAGAACGACATGCTGCTGCACCTTCATCGCGCGGGGCACGGGACGTACACGCGCCAGAAGACGCACGGCATCTCCTTCCGCGTGATCTCGAAGTGGATGCGGCTCGCAGGCGTCGACCATCTCCATGCCGGCACCGTCGTCGGCAAGCTCGAGGGCGATCCGAACACCGTGCAGGGCTACTACAACGTGCTGCGCGAGCCCAGAAATCCCGTGGATCTGCAGCGCGGCATCTTCTTCGAGCAGGACTGGGGCGGGTTACACGGCGTGATGCCGGTCGCATCGGGCGGCATTCACGCGGGTCAGATGCACCAGCTTCTCACCTATCTCGGCGAAGACTGCGTGCTGCAGTTCGGCGGCGGCACGATCGGACATCCGATGGGCATCGCGGCGGGCGCGACCGCGAATCGCGTCGCGCTCGAAGCCATGGTGCTCGCGCGCAACGAAGGACGCGACATCTGGAACGAGGGTCCGGACATCCTCGCGAACGCTGCGCGTCACTGCACGCCGCTGCAAGCGGCTCTCGATACCTGGCGCGACGTGACGTTCGACTACGCGAGCACCGACACGCCGGATTTCGTCCCGACTTCGACAGCGGCTTGAGGAGAACAGCGATGCGCTTGACGCAAGGTACTTTTTCGTTCCTGCCCGATCTGACCGACGAGCAAATTCGCGCGCAGATCGAGTACTGCCTGCAGAAGGACTGGGCGGTCTCGATCGAGTACACGGACGATCCGCACCCGCGAAACACCTATTGGGAGATGTTCGGCAACCCGATGTTCGACCTGAAGGACGCCGCCGGCATCCTCAAAGAGATCAACGCGTGCCGCGCGACTTTTCCGAACCGCTACATCAAGGTGAATGCCTTCGATGCGACGCGCGGCGTCGAGTCGCTGAGGCTGTCGTTCCTCGTCGCGCGGCCGAAGCACGAGCCCGGCTTCACGCTCATGCGTGAAGAAGGACCGGGACGTCAGATCCGCTACACCGTGCGTTCGTATGCCACCGAACGTCCGGAAGGCGAACGTTACTGAGGCACACGATGAACGCACTGACTCACGACCTCGCACGATCCGACGAGTCGGCGACGTTCGATCTCGACGCTGCCTTCAAGAGCTCGCGCGTCGCCGAAGTGCTGGATGAGCTCGACCGCGAGCTCGTCGGACTCGTGCCGGTCAAGAGCCGGGTTCGCGACATCTGCGCGTTGCTCCTCATCGACACCCTGCGCAAGCAAGCCGGTCTCAGCACAGGGCCGCCGTCGCTGCACATGAATTTCACCGGAAATCCGGGCACGGGCAAGACGACGGTCGCGCTGCGCATGGCGCAGATCCTGCATCGCTTGGGTTACGTGCGCAAAGGGCATCTCGTTGCGGTCACTCGCGACGATCTCGTCGGCCAATACATCGGTCACACCGCGCCGAAGACGAGAGAAGTCTTGAAGCGCGCAATGGGCGGCGTGCTGTTCATCGACGA
>JAAYXG010000295.1 GCA_012516015.1 Lysobacteraceae bacterium
CCGTCGTCATCTTCCATGGTCTCGGTTGGACCAAGGGTCAGCCCGAGTGGGGAGAGCGCTATGCAAAGCACTACGCATCCAAGGGCATGGTGAGCATCTGCGCGCAGTATCGCCTCGCGAAGGGGTCGATCACGCCCGTTCATTCCATCGACGACGCGCGCGATGCGATCCGCTGGGTGCGCGCAAATCATGCGGCACTCGGTGTCGATCCCAAACGAATCGTCGCGCACGGCTTGTCGACGGGCGGACACGTGGCGCTCGAGGCTGCGATGTTCCAAGGCAACTCGTCCGTTAACCCGATTCCGAATGCCTTGGTCCTCTATTCGCCCCCGGTCGACTTGGCCGGCCACGAAACGTTTCAGGCGTTGCTCGGCGAGAAAACGCCCGCCAGCAGCGTTTCCCCAATGGCGAAGGTGACGAAAGGACTGCCGCCCACGCTCATTTTGCAAGGCGACAGCGATACCGTCGCGCCGTTCGCCGGGGCGAAATTGTTTTGCGAGAAGATGACCGAGGCAGGTAATCGGTGCGAGCTGAACCGATACATGTACGTCGGACATCTCTTCACGCCGAAAGGAACGCCTGACGACGGAATGCCGAAGCCCGATCCGCGCGTCGAAGCCGCCGCGCTCGTGAAGGTCGATGCGTTCCTCGCGTCGCTCGGGTACATCGACAAGTAGGGCGGATAGCAAGAAGTCGCAGAGACCGCTCCCCTGCAATCGTGATAGCTTCGTGCCGATAGGAGCTCGCGGTACGAAGATCATGAGCGGCGCAAATGCAGTTCGCGACAATGCGGAAGCCCAGCGGTTCGAGCTCGCGACCGATGCCGGGACAGCCTTCATCAGCTATCGCTCGACGGGCGGCGTGCTGAGCCTGGATCACACCGAGGTGCCCGAGGCATTGGCGGGCCGCGGCATCGGCTCGACGCTCGTCAAAGGTGCGCTCGATCTCATCGGCAGCCGCAAGCAGAAGATCGTTGCGAGCTGCGAGTTCGTCGCGAGATATATCGAGCGTCATCCGGAGTACCGCAGGCTGCTTGTTTCTTAGGCTGGGGGTATGTGATACCCACCTTTGTCGCTCCGGCGTAGGCCGGAGTCCAGGCTTCTGCGCGCATGGCGCGCCGCTTTTTGCCCGGATCCGGCCTACGCCGGGACGACAACGTACTAACGTACTTAAGTCTCGCCACATTCAAAGCGCCCGGTTTCTTCGCGAGTCTTCGCGTCAATCGTTGTATCCGTAATTCTTCCCCGGCAGCGCCTGCGCCGGGACGACGCTGGGCGTGGCGCACGAGCGCTTCTGGCTCCAGCCTCCAGTCTCCAGCCCTGCTATCGACGGATCGATCCCACCGACGTACGAGTTAGGCTGTCGTCTTCAGTCGCACCGGGAGCGTCCAATGAATCTCTCTTTGCACACGATCATCGTCAGCACGCGGCCAGGGCGCGTCGGGCCGTCGATCGCGGCCTGGTTTCACGAGTTCGCAACGCAGCATGGCAAGTTCGAGACGAAGCTCGTCGATATCGCGGATTTCAACTTGCCGATCTATGACGAGCCCCACCATCCACGACTGCACAAGTACGAGAAAGAACACACGCGGAGATGGTCCGAGAGCGTGGCGGCCGCGGATGCCTATGTTTTCGTGACGCCCGAATTCAATTATTGCCCGCCCCCTTCGTTCGTGAACGCGCTCAACTACCTGTACCGCGAGTGGAACTACAAGCCCTGCGGCTTCGTCAGCTATGGCGGCGTATCCGGCGGGTTGCGCGCCGTGCAGATGGAAAAGCAGCTCGTGACGACGCTGAAGATGATGCCGATGGTGGAGGGCGTGACTGCGCCGATGGTGACGAAGCTGCTCGACGAGAAGAGACGCTTTCACTCGAACGAGCTCATCGACGCCTCGGCGGTGGCAATGCTCGATGAGCTCTACAAGTGGGCGCACGCGCTTCGACCCATGCGCGTGCATTGAGCTACAGCACGTTGGCGAGGATGTTCGTGAGCGCGCGCCCGGCTAGTCCGCTCGCGTCGAGCGCAGGGTTGTAGATCGTCACTTCGATCCCGACGGCGCGGCCGGTCGCGAGCGCCGCGCGCAGGACGGTCTCGAGCTCGAGCGCGCTCAAGCCGTCGGGCAGCCGATAATCGACCGCCGGCATGATTGCATCGTCGAGACAGTCGGCGTCGACATGAATCCAGAATCCTGCGAGCTCCGGACGCGCGACTCGGGCGACGGCTTCTTGCACGGCGCTCGCAATGCCGCGCTCGCGGACGGCGCCGAGATCGTAGGCATGCAACTCCGGGGGCAGCGGCTGGCTCCCGTACGCGGCTTGTTCGGACATATCGCGAAAACCGAATGCAACGACGTCTTCGGCACGAACCAAGGGGCCGCGACCGTCGAGGTTCGTGAGCTGGGGAGGCCCATATCCCGTCACGAGGGCGAGATCCATCGACGCCGCTTCGCCGTTGGGATTGGCTTCGGGTTGATAGAAATCCGCATGTCCGTCGATGAACAAGAGCCCATAGCGCCCGCGACGGCGCATCGCGAGCGCGGGTCCCAGCAGAATCGAGCAGTCGCCGCCGAGCACGATAGGAAATTCATCGCCATCGAGCAATTCTCCGACGGCTTCCGCCAGCTTGAGCGAGTACTTCGCGATCCCGCGGGCGTTGAGCGTTTTCGTCTCGGGGTCGAGCCAAGTGCTATAGGGTGCGTCCGGCTCCACGCGTCCCGCGCGCCGCGCCCGCGTGCGTTCGGCGAGACCGTTCGCGAGCAGAGCGTCCGGGAGACGCTCGACACCGGTCGGTTTGAGCCCAAGGTTCGACGGCGCTTCCAGGATCGCGCTGCGCCGGGCAACGATTCGCGCATTCATCGGCATCGGTTTCGAACCTCGCGTTCGTCCAGCTGCAATGCGTGGGCCGATGAGCGGCTCGGTCCTGCCGAACCGCGCTGCCGTGTAAGACATGCCGGACACACCGACCGGCTGGAGAAATATACCGCGGTGCGCGTCGAATCATACCCGCTTGTGACCTCCGCTCGACTGATTTCAGCCTCGAGCTTGCGCATGCTGTCCGCAACGAAGCTGCAACGTTGGAGGTGGAGCAATGGCTGCATTGGCGCTTGCGTATTCCGAGTGCGATCGAACGGACGTGCTGACGATCGCTTCGCTGCGAGCCTGGATGAAGGGCCGATGGGCGCTGCTGTTCTCGCATGCGGACGATTTCGCGTGCTACGGATTCGAGGCGGATCGCTGGCTGGCGCACGTCGAGCACGAGTTCGCGAAGGCGGAGGTGTCGCCACTCTCCGTGATCAAGAACGGGAGCGGTGGCGTGCGGCGTACCTGGGTCGATCGGGTCGGAGGCGCCGCCTTGCTCATTCGGTGGAGTGACGCCCATCGAGCGCGTGGCGCGGGCGCGAGCGAGCGATCGCTGATCTCGTCCGTGTTGATGCAAGCGACGCGCTTCGTGCTGGTCGTGGACGAGGCGCTTCGCCCGCGGCTCACGTACGTCTACTCCATCGGCGAGCGACTTCCTTCGCCGATCGAGTTGGTGTGGATGGCACATCGGGTGCGAGAGCGGTCCGCGGAGTGATGTAATCGGCAGACAGGGACCCAACTCCGTGTACCCATGGGCTAAAGTACGCGAATGCTTCGCGTGGTTGGACGAATGGTCGCGCTCGCGCTGGTTGCGCAGCTCGCGTCGGCGGAAGAAGAACGCACGCTCAGCGTCGTGGCGACGGCCTATAACTCGACGCGCGCGCAAACCGACGCTCACCCCAATCGCGGGGCGTGGGGCGACCGCATCGAGCCCGGAATGAAGATCATCGCGGTCTCGCCGGATCTCGTGAAGAAAGGGCTCAAGCGCGGCACGAAAGTGCGCATCGATCGGCTCGAAGGGGAGTGGATCGTCTTGGATCGTACGCCATCGCGCCTGCGCAATCACATCGATATCTATATGGGCGTCGATGTCGCCGCCGCGCGGCAATGGGGCCGCAGAAAAGTGCAAATCACCTGGCGCGCAGAGGCGCCCAAGGACAGTCGCTAACTTCGCACGGGGTGATGATCGAGCTGCGCGCCCCGATTAGGTGCCATCGCGCCCCCGATGAGGCCGCCAATCAACAACCCGATGCTCGAGAAGAGTGCCCAGATCCCGACCGCGAGCCCGCCCACGAGCCCGATCAGCGGCGCACCGAAGATTGCGAACAGGGCCCACATCGATAAGCCGACCACGATCGACGGCAGTATGGCGGCCGCGATTCCGCGCTTCGCCGAGCCCGCTTTGTATCCGCCGACCGCGCCGCCGATCAGGCCGTTGACGGCGGGCAGGAAGAACAGCACGAGCGAGATCACGATCATCCACAGCGAGCTGGCGACGATGGAGCTGTCTTTGGCCTGAGCCATGGTGGTTGCCCTCGGGTTCTAACGCGATGCAGTTGAACTGGTAGCCGAATGCATGGGTTCCGCGCCGGGCCCGCGATAAGCAACGAACCTTCGCAGTCTTGGGTGCGTTCTGCCTGTCGTAACCCGGGTGACACAGGTGCACATTGCGCAGATCCAAAGGCACGCTAGCGGCAGGATTCATCGGCTGGCAGCTATTGAGCTTTGCGGCCGCAGTCGTCGGCGGCATTGCTTCCGCGGATGCGCCGGAGTTCTATCGGCAGCTCGTGCGTCCCGATTGGGCGCCGCCGCCACAGGCGTTCGCGCCGGTCTGGACCATTCTGTTCGCGCTCATGGGTGCCGCTGCTTGGCTAGTCTGGACAAGGCAGAGCGACGGCCGAACGCGCACGGCGCTCGGCCTCTTCGTCGTGCAGCTCGGCTTCAATGCGCTCTGGAGCTGGATTTTCTTCGTCTGGAGAAGCGGCGCCTGGGCGTTCGTCGAAGCGTTCGTTCTTTGGCTGCTCGTCGCCTCGACGGCGGTCGCATTCTGGCGGGTGCAGAAATGGGCGGCCGTTCTCTTGATTCCCTACTTGGCCTGGGTCACGTACGCGTTGTGCCTGACGTATGCCATCTGGCAGCGCAATCCGCAGGCCTTGTGACTGTCACTCGTCGGATGTCCGCATCAGCGCATCGAGTTGCTGCACGAGTGGAATCTGGTAGAGCGGTCGCGCTTTGGCATAGATCGCTCGCGCGCGCTGCGCTCCTTCGGGCGTCTCGAGCAGTGCCTCGTAGAGATCCTTGACGAGGATGCGTCGCCCGATGGACGTCAGATACTGCTCGAGTCGAGACCAGGCGGGCGCGTAATCGGCACCGATCGCAATCTTCAGCCAGCTATGCGCGACAGCGTTGTTCTTTGCGTTCGTCAAGTCGAACGCTCGATCGAGCTCGCGCAACTGCTCGGCCGTGATGTCGGGCGGCAGATTGTCCAAGAAGTGAATCCACTCGTGCGTCGTCCACTTCTCGGTCTCGAGCTCGCGCGCCGACTTCGAGCCGGTGAGCCAAGCTCGCGATTGCTCATCGACTCGCGTGAAGGCATCCGAATGGGGCAGGACGGCGAAGGAGGGGATGCCGGGCTCGTCGATCCATTCGCGCACTTCCGCTTTCGTCAGCTCGACGTCATCGCCCTGCGCCACGTGTTCCCAGAAGTACTCGAGGAACGTGTCCGTCGTGACGCTTTGGAACGCGAACTTTGCGAAGTAGTCGTTGAGAAACGCATCGAGGCGGTCGCGGCCCAGACGCGATTCCAAGAAAGTGAGGAAGAGCTGCCCTTTCTCGTAGGGCACGTCGGAGAAGCCGTCGTCCGGGTCCTGACCGCGCAGATCCACTCGCAACGCCGTCAGATCGCGCTTGCCCTCGGCTTCGAGGGCGGCGATGTCCCGTTGCAGCGATTGCAGACCGAGCACGTCTTCCATGGCGCGGCGCTCCTTGCCGTAGAGCGCTTCGATGATGCGCCGCTCGAGATACACCGTGAAGCCTTCGTTGAGCCAGACGCTGTTCCAGTTGGCGTTCGTCACGAGATTGCCCGACCAAGAGTGCGCGAGCTCATGGGCGATGAGCGCGACGAGGCTGCGATCGCCGGAGATGACGGTGGGCGTCAAGAACGTGAGACGCGGATTCTCCATGCCGCCCCACATGAATGAAGGCGGCAGGATGAGCAGGTCGTAACGCTCCCACCG
>JAAYXG010000296.1 GCA_012516015.1 Lysobacteraceae bacterium
GAAAGCCGGTGCCCAAGCGTGTCAGCGAGGTGTTGAGGGCCTTCTGGGTGTTACCGACGGCGTTTTGCGAGGAAAGCGCCGCGGCATTGGTATGAAGACTCAGCATTGCAAGAAACTCCTGTAGGTGGTTTGGGCGACCTTGTTCCGCCCCTCAACACCACAAGGCGACGGGGTTGGCGAAGCGCTTAAATGTCCGGCTGTAGGCTGTGGGCTGTACCCAGAGCGCGCAGCGCACGCCCAACCCGTCAGAGGGCGGTCCTTTCTTGCTGTTAACCGCGAACCGTGAACCGAGCTAAGTCCTGGACGCATTGCGGACGCGGCTGACGCAGCATGAACCAGTTCGTCACGCCCAGTATCGGTCGCTCGGCAATGACCTCGAAACCGCCGCGGCGATAAAGGGACACGTTCATTTGCTTGTCCGTCTCCAGGTAGCCAACGACCTGGCGCTGATCCAACTCATTGCAGATCGCTCTCATCAGAGCGGTTCCGATCCCCTCCCCTTGACGCTCGCGTGCGACGGCTGCTGGTCCGAGGTGCCAATGATCGGTCGTCGGATCGTGATGGGCCCAGATACGCAGCCAGCGATAGATATTCGGCAACCGCCACAACAAACCCTCTCGAGCCAGGATCGCGAGCATGCCGAGCTTCTCCTGAAACGGCAGTTGGCATTGGCCGGGCGGCACCATGGCCGCGACACCCACGAGGGTCGTGCCGTCGAACGCGCCGAGCACGAGTCCGGATTCAAACTGTCGTCGCAATAGGCGCGCGAAAGTAGTCGTCAGTAATCGAGCGAGTTGCGTCTCGTTCCCGCCGAATACTCGTCGGTGCAGCGGATTGTCACGCATGCTGCTGGCTAGGAGTCTTGCCGCAGGCACGATGAGTTCGGGGGTAAGGCGTTGGATGTTGATTGGTGACACGCGATCGATGGCTTGGGCGAAATTCAGATGCTCCTTGAATTTGCATTCCAGGCTTAGGAGTTCGAGCGAGCTCAGCTCGTCCATTCAACAAAGGTATCGCAAACGACCCCTCGCATAGAAGCAACCATAGCATCGAAAGTTGTCCGATTTCGCGACTGATTCTTTCCTTACCGAGCGTCTAATGAGGCACGGCCTAGTCGTGTCGTACGGCGACGTCACACGACTGTCGTTCCGGGAGAACCAGGTGTGCCGTCATGCATCGATCTAGAACGAATGCGCCAACACTGTCGATCGTCGTTCCTGTATTCAACGAAGAGGACAACGTCGTACCGCTTGCGCGGGAGATCGTCGATGCGATCGCCTCGCCGCTTACCTATGAGATCGTGTTCGTCGATGACGGCAGCACCGATGCGACGACTGCGCGCATTCGCCGGCTTCGCCAAGAAATGCAGAACGTGGTTCTTGTCCGACACGCACGGCGTTGCGGGCAAAGTGCGGCCATCAGGACGGGCGTGCGAGAAGCGCGTGCAGGATGGGTCGCGACGTTGGACGGCGACGGTCAGAACGACCCGGCGGACATCCCATTGATGCTGGAGCTGATGCGCCAAGATTCAACGGGTCTCGTGAAGCTGGTCGCGGGCGTTCGTCGAATGCGTCGAGATAGGTGGGTTCGGCGAGTGTCATCGCGAGTCGCCAATGCAGTGCGCCGCGCGTTCCTTCGAGATGGCATGCCCGATACTGGCTGCGGTATCAAACTGTTTCACCGAGCGACGTTCCTGGAGATTCCAGCTTTCGATCACATGCATCGATTTTTGCCCGCATTGTTTCAACGCGAGGGTGCAAAGGTCGTCTCGATCGATGTGCGGCACCGTGCGCGTCTTCATGGCCGCTCAAAGTACGGCGTCGCTAATCGCTTGTGGGGCGGGATCGTCGATCTCTTCGGCGTGTGGTGGTTGATGAGCCGTTCAACCAGTCACGATCGCGTGGTGGAAGGGCCCTCTTGAAATCGGACCTCTCGGCCTACTGGGTTCGATCTTCTCAGTCCAGCGGCCTCACTTGCGCACGCGAATGAGGATCGTAGCTTCGGGCGTTTCGCTACTTGTCAGATTCGTCGCGGCGAGCACCGCATCGAGTGCTGCACGCGGCTCGAGTCCCTCGATGGATCCGCGCAGCGTCGTCTCACGCGCAAGCTTCTCGGCCTCATCCGAGGCGAAGACGACAACGTAGCCCGTTTCGTGCGAATACCAGCTCAAAAATTCGATTAGAGGTCGATTCTCTATATCGAACCCGGGCGCGATTCGATGCACCCATTGCCAATGCGGATCCGTTTGCGGAAGGCTCGTGCGGTTGATGGTCCCATTCGGTTCGATCGCGATGCGCTCACCTGCTTTCGCTTCGTGTAGTTCGCCCTCCTCGGTATCGATGATCACGCGCCCTTCGCGTACGTTCACTTGCATGCCTTCGGTCGTCGCCCGCACTTCGTATTGAGTGCCGATGTGTCGCACCGACGCATTACGAGTCCACACCGTGAATGTCCCTGATCCGGCGGCCTGCGGATCCGATACCACGTACACCGCGCCCTCCTCGAGCACGAGCCGATCGAGTCCGGCGATGCGCACGGAGGTGCTCACGTCTAGGCGTAAGGAGAGTCCGTCTGCAACTTGCAGCGCGGCACGTCCGTCGGCCGCCGTCGTGATGTCATCGCCGACGTGAATGGGAGACGTGGGTGTCAAATTACGAGCGGCGTGCAGCCAACCGGCGTCGCCCGTCACGCGTCCTTCTGTGCGAGTGACTAACGCCATCTGTGGCATGGGAGCGCTGGTCATCGTAGCGAGAAAGCTTATCGATGCGACCGCAGCAACAGATGCAGCCGCGCCGGCTGCACGTACCCGCCGGCGGCGTACTCGCTCCGTTACGAGTTCCTGCCACTCCTTCTTGACCGCATCGTGCACGCGACGCGCGACGTTTTCGGGAGGTATCGCGCGCGGGCCGACTTGTCCGAGCAAGGACTGGATGCGCGCCTCGTCCTCATCGTCATGCGGGCGTTCGTTCATGCCCTACCCCTCCCCGCGCATGCCGGCGAGCACATCGCTCGTATCGGCCCCAAAGACGGTTTCCAGCGCTTCTCTGAAGGAAACACGCGCTCTGGCCAGCATCGATTGTGCGGCAGTATGGCCCACGCCTAGTCGTTCTCCGATCTCTTCGACCGTGCGCCCTTCGACATACTTCCATTCGAGCACGTCTCCGTAACGTGCCGGCAAGCGATCAAGCACCGTTTGGATGAGCTGCCGCGTTTCGGCGCGGCTATAGCGCTGGCTCGGTTCGGTGTCCGGCGGTGCCTCGATCGTTTCGAATACGGCGCGCATTTCGGGGCTATCGTCGATCATGACGACCCGATCGCTCTGGCGACGATTCGCGCGAAGATAGTCCACGATCTGGCGGCGACAAATCTGACAGATCCACGTGAACATCGCGGCCTCCGCCCGGTAGGTCGAAAGACCTCGGATCGCTTTGATCAGCGTCGTTTGCACGACCTCCTGTGCCGCATCGACATCGCCCCCCAAACGCGGCAGCGCGAATCGATACACGCGTGGGAAATAGCTGCCGAAGAACGTGTTGAACGCACGTTCGTCGCCGGCAAGCATGCGGCGAACGAGATCGGCCTCGGCAGACACTGATGAATCCATGTGAGAAATTCAATCGTTGGACGTAGTCGACCGCCCAATTCAATCGCAGGCGAGGCATCGGCGACAATGCTCGAGCGATTGCTTCGGCCCTCGTAGCGCGTCTCACGAGGGAGTCTGCGGTTCGATGAGGTGGCTTCCGTGAATCACGTCTTTGGCGAACTGTTCGGCGTCACGCTGACTGGGTGGAAGTTGGTCGGGTATTGCGGCGTATTCCTGTTTGCCGGCCGATGGTTCGTGCAGGTGATCGCTGCGCATACGTGCGGCCGACCTGTGATCCCGCGCCTCTTCTGGATCATGAGCCTGAGCGGCAGCCTGCTCCTCCTCGGCTACTTCACTCTCGGCCGCAACGATTCCGTCGGCGTCCTGTCAAACCTGTTCCCAGCCCTGGTCGCGCTATACAACCTGATACTCGACTTCAAGTCCGAGCGCCTCGCTGAGGCGCGGCTCGCCGTCGAGCGGCGCGATTCAGGCCCGATGCGAGCTTAGTATCGCCACAGCACGCCGATCGAAGGGATGATCGGCAACCAATGATCGACTTCCTCCTCCAATCGGA
>JAAYXG010000297.1 GCA_012516015.1 Lysobacteraceae bacterium
ACCGGCCGCAGGATCGCGAGACTCGAGGAGATTGCGCGTGCGGAATCGAACGTCGCGGCATTCGAGGCCGATGCCGGCGATCCTTCCGGCGCGCAACGAACGGTCGATAGAGCGCTCGAGCTCTGGGGAAGGATCGACGTGTTGGTGAACAATGCTGGCGCCGGCGCGCCGATGGCGCTCGCGGACACCACGCCGGCGCATGTGAATGGCATCTATGCCGTAAACGCGATCGGTCCGACTTTGTTGGCAGCGGCAGCGCTGCCGCATCTCGTGGCATCGCGCGGGACGATCATCAATCTTTCGAGCACACTCGCGCGGAAGGCAGTTGCGGGCTTCTCGGCGTACGGTGCAAGCAAGGCTGCGCTCGAGCACCTGACACGTTGCTGGGCGTTGGAGCTCGCACCCAAAGGCGTTCGAGTCAATGCTGTGGCGGCGGGTCCGGTCGAAACGGATTTTCTGCAAGAGCGAATGGGTCTTTCGCGCGAAGAAGCGGAAGCCGTGAAAGCGCAGGAGCGCAACCTCATTCCGCTCGGCCGCAGGGGCGTGCCGGACGATGTCGCGCACTGGATTGTTGCTCTCGCAAGCCGAGATGCAGCGTGGGTGACCGGTCAAGTGTTCGCGATCGACGGCGGATTTTCGTTGGTTTGATCGCGCATGTTCGCGTGGCAGACAGATGACAAGCCGGAGAATGCCCGCCGCGCGGCGCGCGTGCTCTCTGACGCGCGCCTCCGAGGCCTTCTTGCCGATCCCTACTCTACGGTGAGAATGGGTGCGCCTTCGTTTTTCACGAGCAGTACGAGGAACTTCGCCGGCACCGTATCGCTGGCATTGCGGCCTACGGTGTGAAGATCCTGCGGGCCTTCGTAGAAAGTTTGTCCTGCGGTGAGCGTGACTTCTTTGCCGCCCTCAACCTGCATCACGATCGAGCCTTGCAGCACATAGACGAATCCATGTGCATCGTGCCGATGGATCGGGTCAGCAGCGCCGGGCGGGTAGTCTACTGTGATGATGAGCACTTCCTTACTGGGGAAGTCCGCCAGCGCTTTCGTGAGGATCGGTGTGACGATCGGATCTTCGGATGCAAGCGCGCCAGATGCCGCGAAGGCACCGCAGCCAACCAGGAGACCCGGTAGGAACACCTTGAATGTAGACATGGAGAACCTCCTCGTTCGAGCACTAGGTCACGGAGAAATCGAAGGATCGCGCCAGCTCAAGTCCGTGATGACAACGGCGCCGGCATCGACGCCGGATTGTTGAAACACGCCGGAGACCGCGAGCTCGAGTCTCACGTCGCGGCTCGCGAGCGAGCTCAGTTCGTTCCGCCAGTCGTGCTGGCGAGCGAGCCACACCGGAAGCATGTCGTCGCCATCGACGGTCGGTTCGATCGTGACGAGCACGATCAATGCATCGCGATCTGCGATGGCCCGGAGGCGTCGAACCGACGATTGCGCGCGATACCACTGCGAAAGGCGTGTCGACAACGCTGGCACATCTGTTTCGTCCATGAAGTATCGATCGGCGTCAGCGTTCATTGGGCTACCTCTTGAATCAGGGTCGCAGTCGACGGTGGAAGATCTTCCGAAACACGTTGAAATTTTTCATCGAGATCGACACGCGTTTCTTGGCCAATCCGCTCGCGAGTAGGACGCAACGAACATCGCGCGAGTCACTATCGCCGCGCTAGACAAACTCATTCGTGTTCCAGGAATGCCGAGCTCGTGCAAGCACGTTGCGCTCGATTCCCGGCACGATGTGCTTCGCGTGCTCGCCGATGCGAGTCTCGATTCAGCCAGAACGCGAGGTGCTTCGTGCTTACCCATGACAAAGGAACCGCCAAGAGCTCGTCTCAGATGGCGACGCACACTCGTTCTCCCACCAGATCGCTCGCAGGCATTGCTGTACCTGATACATGCTTGATCAAGCGCACGATCGAATACGCGTACGCGCATTGCGAGCCCTACTTGTTCAACCACGAGATGCGTTCTTGGCTGTTCTCGGCCGCAGTCGCACAGGTACGGAATACTGCGCACGATCCGGAAGTGCTGGCGGTCGCGACGCTGCTGCATGATCTCGGTTTGGAGCAGGCCTTCGACGGCCCGCTGCGCTTCGAAGTGGAGGGCGCCAACGCCGCGCGGACATTCGCGCGCGAGCAGGGGATGAGCGAACGTCAAGCGCAGTTGATCTGGGACGGCGTCGCGCTGAACTCGACACCGTCCATTGGCCTTCACAAGGAAGCGGAAGTCGCCTTGTGCACGACCGGCATCGGGATCGACTGGGGCGGATGGGGATACGAGCTGCTGAGTCGAAGTCAGATCGAAGCGATCCTTGCAGCCTTCCCGCGACTTGGGATGAAGGAGCAGTTCACGCATGCGGTATGTCGCGTCGTCGAGTCGCGTCCCGCAACGACGTACGACAACTTCGCGCGGGATTTCGGCGAGCGCTTCGTGCCCGGCTACCAACGACCTTCGACGGTCGATTTCCTCTTCAACGCACCATTTGCCGAATAGAGGCTGTAACGCGGCCTAGGTAATTCGACCTGCAAGCCACATCGCGACATTGCGGACGTAGCGGTGTACCGACGCCATCGCGCGTAAATCGCCTGGCAGGACGTACGCGGGTGTCTCGGTCACGAAGTCGGGGCAGCCGCGGCGCGGATCCCAGTTGTAGTCTGCGAAGTGATGGAACGTCGATTGTGCGATCGCGGGTCCTTCGGAGTCGGAGCCCTCGAAGGCGACTGCGATGTTGAAGCGTTGGCCCGACGCGAGACTCTTCCCCGTGGCGATCACGCGTGCGCGTGTATCGGAGGCGGGCGCGATGACCGCCCCCTCATGCGGGTGCGAAGGAAGAAATTCGATCATGCCGCTGTCAGCATCCGGATCGAGCATCACCGGGTGTACCGGCAGCTCGGCGCTAACCTGCTGCACGTCTCCATTCGCGCCCGAGTGAAAGTTCGCCCACTGTATATACGGCGTCCCTCGATCATCCGGCGCAGGAAGCGGTGCGGCCGGATCGATGTTGTGCGTGCGAAATACGTGAGCCGCACCTATCGAGCCAAGCGAGCAGATGGAACAGCCAAGATCCATGTGATCGCGCGTGAGCAGAACGCCGCCACCGCGAGCCCGGAAGCGCAAGATGCCAGCCCGATCTTCTTCGTGGAGCCCGTTTCCGGCGTCGACCGCGAATAGCCAGAGTTGATCGTATGGCGAGTCATCCAGTTTCGAGAGCAACGAGTCCGGCGCGCTCACCGGATCTCGATCTCGTACGATGACATCGAACAGGGGCCGACCGTCCTCTCCCCGAAGCGACCTCAAATAATCCCGAAGCATCGAGAAGCGACCGGCGTGCCAATCGTTCTGCGCAGGCTCTATGGTCGTTTGCAACAGAACGCGCGTAGGCTCTTGCATGACTAGAAGCTCGAAGCGGGCAAGCCCTATTCCTGCGCCGATTGTCGCCATGCTGCGCAATAGTCGTAGCATGCCTGCAATTCGCGAATGACGGCGAGGATGTCCTCTGCGGATAATCGGACCGAACCCGCGGGTTGCTCGATGACGGCATGTCCATCTTCCGATGTGTAGACCTTCGTCTCGGTCTCGATGTGAGCGTCGGGTTTCATAAAGGCTGCACCGAAGGAGTAGGATGAGGGGAGAGGATGTGCTCGCCCCGAAGGTGCCTTCTTGAAGGAACGATGCGCGTTTGGAATGTAGGGTGCTTCTGCAACCGAGAAGCACGGCAGCAGCTCTTGCGCAGCGTCATCGGCACCCCTATATAAAGATGCCCGAGTAGGAGGACGCTTCCATGAGTCAAAAACGCGCAGTGCTGGCCGGCGGCTGCTTCTGGGGTATGCAGGACCTGATTCGCCGCTATGACGGTGTCATTTCGACGCGTGTCGGCTACACCGGCGGCGATGTGCCCAACGCGACCTACCGCAATCACGGGTCTCATGCCGAGGCGATCGAGATCATTTTCGATCCCGCGAAGCTGAGCTATCGGCAGCTTCTCGAGTATTTCTTCCAGATCCACGACCCGACGACGCTCAATCGTCAGGGAAACGACATCGGTACGAGTTATCGCTCGGCCATCTTCTATACGAGCGAGGAGCAGAAGCGTATCGCGGAGGAGACGATCGCGGACGTCGATGCGTCGGGTCTCTGGCCCGGCAAGGTCGTGACGGAAGTCGTTCCCGCGAGCGATTTCTGGGAGGCTGAGCCCGAGCATCAGGACTATCTCGAGCGGTATCCGGACGGCTACACCTGTCATTTCGTGCGCCCGCATTGGAGGTTGCCGGCGCGTAAGGCGAAGGCAGCGAGTTAGGTCTGAAGCGTCGACTGCGTGCAGAAAGTTTTCATCAGAGCTGAATCGCTTCTGCGCGATTCTCTGCAACTCGGCGTCGAGGTGGCCCGCAGCGGGTTTCGTCCCTCCTTCCTCGTGGGTATCTGGCGAGGCGGCGCGCCGGTCGGTATCGCCGTGCAGGAAGTGCTCGAGTATCACGGCATCGCGTGCGATCACATCGCGATCCGTACGTCGTCCTACACCGGGATCGATGAAGGGGCACAGCAGGTGCGAGTGCACGCGCTCGACTATTTGGTCTCGCGGCTCACGCCCGAGGACCGGCTGCTCCTCATCGACGACGTTTTCGATTCGGGTCGCAGTTTGCAGGCCGTGCTGCGAGAGCTAGAGCATCGTTGCCGCCGCAACTTGCCCGAACAGATTCGCATCGCGACCCTCTACTACAAGCCTTCGCGCAACCGCACGCACTTGACCCCCGACTACTACATTCATGAGAGCGACGACTGGCTCGTGTTTCCGCACGAGCTGCGAGGGCTCACGCGCGAGGAGATCCTCGCGCACAAGCCCTTGGACGAGTCGTTCTTCCCTGCCGGTCGCTCGTAGGAAGCGATGCACGAGGCCCTGCGCGCTGTTACGATCCGTACGCAGCGGGGGACACATTAGATAACCGATTGACCACTGGGCGTCAGCCACACTGACGAGTCGCGCGATGAGAGTTGTTCGTTGCCCTTTGAGCTTGCTGCTGCTCGTCGTGGCGAGCGCGCCCGCGCTCGCGTACGACGCTTACCCGCGCCGCGCGACGAACCTCGAGGGGCGATGGGTTCTGAATACCCAGCAAAGCGAAGATGCGGAAGCCGCGCTGCGCGAGCGCATCGAACGAGAGCGCGAGCGTTGGCGCAGAGAGATGCAGCGTCACCGACGCAGCCAAGCGCGTTCGCGAGGTGACGTTCCGCCGATGGGTACCGAAGGCGTCGACATTCCGCCTGCGACGCGAGCCGCGCGCGAGAGCGCCATGCGCCGACAGCAGCGAGAGATGGAGCTCTATCGGCGCATGCTCAACATCACGTCTTGGCTTCAGATTACCCAGCAAGGCACGCGCGTCGAGATTTCATCCGAGAAGGGGACGCGCAGCTTCACGGCCGGCTCGGAGAGTCAGGTCTCGATGCCTGAAGGTC
>JAAYXG010000298.1 GCA_012516015.1 Lysobacteraceae bacterium
CGCCAGCTCTGCCAGCCGCAGCACGCCCGCGCGCAGCAGCAGCTCCGCTTCGGCCAGCGTTCGAGCTTCATGAAGCTCGACGCCGTCGCCTCGATCGCGAAGCGTTGGATACACCGTAAAGCGCAGTCCGCGGCGTTCCACTTGGCGCTCGAGCGCGAGTGGACCGAAATCCCAAGCTCGATGGACGGACCGCGCAGCCGCTGCCGCACTCGAGTGTGCGTCTCGCCCGCGCACCGCACGACGCAACGCGTTCAAGTCGCGGCTCTGCGCAACCGTGTTGCCGTTGATATCGACGACGCGCAAGTTGAACCTGAGATGATTCGGGAGCGGCAGCGCCGCGAGCTCCTCCTCGCGCACGACGATCCCGCTGCGGCGCGCGACCCACTCCGCCATCGCCGCGTAGAAGCTCTTCGTCTCGTCGATTTCCGAGAGCGCGCGTGCCGCAAACTCGGGTACGGGCACGAAGTGCTTGCGCACTTGCTTCGGCAGACTCCGCAGGAGCTCGGTGACGAGCTCGAGCCGCCACCCCGGAATGAGCCATGAGAGGCGAGCAGGATCGAGCTCATTGATGAGCGGCGTCGGAACGAGCATCGTGATCCCGTCGGCGTCGGTTCCCGGCTCGAACCGATATTCGAGCGGCAACGCGTTACCCGAGACGTCGATCTCGTCGGGATGCGACTCAGCCGTCACCTCGGGCACGTCCCGGCGCATCCAGTCAGCATGACGAGTGAATAGCGGACGGCGGACAGCGGACGGTGCAGAAGAGGCTCCGGCTGGAGGCTGGGGGCTGGAGGCTGGAGCCAGAGGCGCTTTCGCGCCTTTCTTTTTGCCTTTCCACTGTCCGCCGTCCGCCGTCCGCCGCTCGCCGTGCTTGAGCCATCGCTCGAGCGCCGAGGTCGAATGCACGTGCTCCGGCAAGCGCGCTAGATAAAAGTCGACCATCGTTTGTTCGTCGACGAGCACGTCGCGACGGCGAATCTTCGCTTCCAGACGCTCGACGTCGCGCTGCAATCGCCGGTTGTGATGCAAGAAATTCGCGCGCAAGCGCGTGCGCCCCTCGACGAGCGCTTCGCGGACGAAGATCTCGCGCGCTTCGTGCGGCGCGACGCTGCCATAGTTGACGCGTCGCCGCGCCGAGAGCGCGAGACCGTACAGGGACGTGGATTCGAACGCTGCGACGAAGCCGCGCTGTTCGACCCAGTGAGGCTCGCTGTATTCGCGCTTGAGCAGATGCTCGCCCGCCGCCTCGATCCACTGCGGCTCGACGGCGGCGACCATGCGCGCGAACAAGCGCGTCGTTTCCATGAGGCTTGCGGCCACGACCCATTTCGGCGGCTTGGCAGCGAGCGGCGTACCTGGTGCGATGACGAACCGCGTGCCGCGGGCGCCTTCGTATTCCCGGCGCTCATCGAGCGCGCCGATTTGACCGAGAAAGCCTGTGAGAATGGCCTGATGCAGATCGGCGTACTCGGCGGGCGACGCGTTCTTCTTGAGCTTCAGCTCCCGCGCGATTTCCTCCAACTGTCGATGCAGCTCCTGCCACTCGCGCATGCGCATGAACGACACGAAGTGCTCGCGGCACCATTTGCGGAGCTGACTCCCGCTCAACGCACGACTCTGCTCGGCGAATGCGCTCCAGAGGTTCAGCACCGCAACGAAGTCCGAGCGAGGGTCGGCGAACTTCGCATGCTGCTGATCCGCCTGCTGCTGCGCATCCGTCGGGCGCTCGCGCGGATCCTGCGCACCGAGGAACGCCGCAATCACCAGCATCTCGGTAAGACATCCATGATGGCTCGATGCGTGCAGCATGCGCGCGAGGCGCGGATCGATCGGCAAAGCCGCCAGCTGCCGCCCTAGAGCCGTCACGGCTCTATCGGCATCGACGGCTTTGAGCTCTTGCAGAAGCCGATAGCCGTCGTTGATCAAGCGGGTGTCGGGCGGATCGACGAACGGAAAGCTGGCCGGATCGCCGAGCTCGAGCGCAGACATCTGCAAGATCACGCTCGCGAGATTCGTCCGCAAAACCTCGGGCGGCGTGAATGCCGGGCGCAGCGCGAAGTTGTCCTCCGAGTAGAGGCGAATACAAATGCCCTCGCGCTCGCGGCCCGCGCGTCCCTTGCGTTGGTCCGCGCTGGCCTGCGAGATCTCCTCGATCGGAAGGCGCTGAACTTTGCCGCGAACGCTATAGCGACTGATGCGCGCAAGGCCGGAATCGACGACGTGCCGAATGCCCGGGACCGTGAGCGACGTCTCGGCCACGTTCGTCGCAAGAACGATGCGCCGCGCCGCGTGCCGCTCGAAAATGCGTTCCTGATCGCGCGACGACAGGCGCGCATAGAGCGGCAGCACTTCGGTGTTCATGAGCCGCGCTTTACCGAGCGCATCGGCAGCATCGCGAATCTGCTTCTCGCCGGGCAAGAACACGAGCACATCGTCCCGCGCGTCCTGATCGAGCTCGCGAATCGCCGCCACGATGCCTTCCGGCAGCGTGAGCTCCTCGTCGTCCTCCTCGCCGACGAGCGGACGATAGCGAACCTCGACCGGGTAGCTGCGTCCCGACACTTCGATGATCGGCGCGCCGCCGAAGAAATCCGCGAATCGCTGCGGGTCGATCGTCGCCGACGTGATGATGACGCGCAGATCGGGCCGCTCGGGCAGGATCCGCGTCAGTACGCCGAGCAGAAAATCGATGTTGAGACTGCGCTCATGCGCCTCGTCGATGATGATCGTGTCGTAGCGGCGCAAGCGGCGATCGTGCTCCAACTCCCGCAACAGAATGCCGTCCGTCATCAGCTTGACGCGCGTGTCGGGACCGATGCGCTCGTTGAAGCGCACTTGGTAGCCGACGGCTCCACCCACATGCGCTCCGAGCTCCTGCGCCAAGCGTTGCGCAATCGCGCGCGCAGCGATTCGACGCGGTTGCGTGTGCCCGATGAGTCCGAGCGCACCGCGCCCCCCCTCCAGGCAGATTTTCGGAAGCTGCGTCGTCTTGCCCGAGCCCGTTGCACCGCAGACGACCGTCACGGGATGCTTCGCAATGGCAGATGCGATCTCGTCCTTGTGTGCGGTGATCGGGAGCGTCGGATCGAAGGCGAGCCGAAGCGGCAATCCCCTCACCCGTTCGACATGCGCGATCGAGCCTTCGACCCCTTCTCGCAAGGAGGCGAGGCGCGCGTCGAAGTCGCCGCCCTGCGACTTCCGCGCGAACAATCGGTCGAGCTCGCGCGCGAAGCGCGCGCGATCCGCGAGCC